>NZ_JAALEA010000079.1 GCF_014145145.1 Dietzia cercidiphylli | reverse complement strand
GGCGCGTGAACCCGACCCGACGACGCGTCAGCGGGCCGCCCGCCGGGTGACCGGTCGGGACCCGTCGCCGAGGTCCGGGTCGGGGAGACGGCGGCCGGGATCCGCGAGCCCCACCGGGTGCCCGTCCAGCGACAGCCGCCGCATGGACTCGAGCAACATGCGACGCGCGCTCGCGTTGACCGAGGAGACGCGGCTCAGATCGAGGGTCACCTCGCCGTCACCAGGTGGGATCTCGGCCAGCTGACGCAACACCTGCTCGGCGCTCGCGAACGTCATCGGCCCCTGGAGGCGGAACGTGCGCCTGCCGGTGATCTCGTCGAACCGCACCGAACGGACGGCCTCCACCTCGGTCACCGTGGTGTTCATCAGGTGGAGTTCCAGGTCGCGCGAGAGCCGCTCGAACGTCCGCACCCCCTCGACGCTGTGTCCGTGGTCGTCGAGTCGCGGCGAGAATACGCCGAGACCCACCTGGCCGGGCAGGGCACCGAAGATCCCGCCGGACACCCCGCTCTTGGCGGGGATCCCGACGGTGGACATCCAGTCGCCCGCCGCGTCGTACATCCCGCAGGTGGCCATGACCGCCAGCACCTGCCGTGCCACCGGCGCGGAGACGACGCGCTCGCGGGTGACGGGGTTGATCCCGCCGGTCGCCAGGGTCACGGCCATCACCGCCAGGTCGCGGACGGTCACCCGGTAGGCGCACTGGCGGGTGTAGCCGCGCACGGCCTCGTCGGGGTCGTCCTCGATGATCCCGCTGGCACGGACCAGGTTGGCCATCGCCCGGTTCCGGAACGCGGTGCGCAGCTCGGAGTTCATGACGGCCGCGTCCACCTCCAGGCGCCGACCGGCGAACGACGACAACCCTGCGGCCAGCGCCTCGTCACGCTCGTCCTCGGTGGCGCCGACCGGCCCGACCAGGGTGTGGGTGGTGATGGCTCCGATGTTGATCATGGGATTCCGGGGCCTGCCGCTGATCCTCTCCAGGGAGATCTGGTTGAACGCGTCCCCGGACGGCTCCACGGCCACCTTCTCCAGGACCGCCTCGATCCCGCGGTCGCGCAGTGCCAGCGCGTAGGCGAACGGCTTGCTCATCGACTGGATGGTGAACTCGGCGTCCGCGTCGCCGGCGGTGTAGACGACGCCGTCCATCGTGCAGGCGGCCACGGCGAACCGGTCCGGGTCCACGGCCGCGAGTTCGGGGATGTAATCGGCGAGGTGCCCGTCCGCGCCCGTCGAGCACAGGTCGCGGATCTCGAGTAGGTAGTCAGGTACCGGGGTCTTCACGACCTCAGGGTGTCACGGCGCCCTCCGGTCGCGCGCCCCGACGAGTCTCTCCCGTGGGATCGGGGATGCGTCCCCGAGGTTAACGGCAGTACAACGATTGTGTCTCACCGGTTACATCTGTCGCATCAGTCCCGTCACACTGGGGTTACCCCCGACCCAAGACGAAAGGTTGCTCATGAAGCGGACGATCGCAGTAACGGGAGCTATCGGACTCGCAGTGTTCATGGGGGCGTGCGGCACGGACGACACGGCCGACGACGCCACCACCACTGAAGAGACCACCATGACCACGGAGATGACCACCGAGGAGACGACCGAGGAGGAGACGACGGAGGAGCCGGCGGCCACCGGCAACATCGTCGAGACCGCGATGGCCGCGGGTAACTTCACCACCCTCACTCAGGCCCTCGAGGCCGCGGGCCTGGTGGAGACCCTCGAGGGTCCCGGCCCCTTCACGGTGTTCGCTCCGACCGACGAGGCCTTCGCGGCGCTGCCTGACGGCCAGCTCGACGAGCTCCTCGCCGATCCGACCGGTGACCTGGCCCAGATCCTGCAGTTCCACGTGATCGAGGGCGACGTCATGGCCGAGGACGTCATGGGGATGGACGGCGAGACCGTCGAGACCCTCCAGGGCGGCGAGTTCACCGTCGAGGTGGAGGGCGAGACCGTCATGCTGGTGGACGGAGCGGGCAACCGCATCACCGTCATCCAGACCGACGTGCCCGCCACCAACGGCGTCATCCACGCCATCGACGGGGTCATGATGCCCCCGGCCTGACAGGCACGACAGGGCCGATGACACGACTTCGCCCCGGCTCGACCCGTCACGGGTCGGGCCGGGGCGTAGCTCTGTCCCGGGTGGTCGTGAGAACCCCCGGCGACTTGGACGTTCGTCCAATCCGGGGGTCGGGTCAGGCCTCGTCGTAGCGCTTGAGATCCCGGGTCGCAGGCCCCTCGAGCAACTCGCCGCACGCCGAGAAGCGCGACCCGTGCCACGGGCAGTCCCAGGACCGCTCGGCCTCGTTCCAGCTCAGCGCGGCGCCCATGTGGGGGCACAGGAGCCCGACCCGGCAGGTCCGGCCGTCGTCTCCGGTCGCCTCGCCGATCGGCCGGAGGGTCGGCCGGGGAGGACGGAGGGTCGCCTGCACGGCGGTGGCCGCGAGCTGCACCGGGAGGTCCGCGTACAGGGAGACCGACGTGCGGAGCACACCGGTGAGCGAGGGCTTGCCGAAGGAGACCCGTGGCTCCCGTCCGCTGAGCCGGTCCACCATGATGCCCGCCGCCGCCGGTGCGCCCGTGAGGCCCCACTTGCTGTACCCGCCGGCGAAGTGCACACGCCCCTTCCCCCACGGCATCGGGCCGGACTTGGGCAGCAGCGTGACCGGGTGGAAGTCCTGCGCGGACCAGCCGTGGGTGAACTCGGCACCGGGGAAGTGCTTCGCGGCGTACTCGCGCAGCGAGTCGATCTTGGAGTCGGTGCCCGCGGCCGTCCCGGTGCGGTGGCCGTTTCCTCCCACCAGCAGGACCTCGCGGTCGCCCACGGGCACGGTCCGCAGCGAGCGGACCGGGCTCTCGACCGAGCCGTACATCCCCTCCTGCAGACCGCCGGGGTACTCGAACGCGCAGAGGTAGGACCTCTCGGCCTCCATCGACGCCGCGGTGGGGCCGCGGTCCAGGGCCGGGGACGCGGTGGCCAGGACGACGTCCCGCGCCGAGCAGGTGCCGCCGTCGCTGCGTACCTCCACCTGGGCGTCCCCGTCCTGCCCGCGCACGTCCAGGCCCGTGACCCGGGAGTGCTCGACGATCCGCACGCCGAGCGCCGTCGTCGCGCGGACCAGTGCCCCGAGTGCCTCGACCGGGTCGAGCTGCATCTGGTCGGGCAGCTCCACGGCGGCCCGGGCGGGGAACGGCACGTCGATCCGGTCGTACCACCGGGCGGGCAGTCCGAGGGCGTCGAGCGTGCGCTTCTCCGAGCGCAGAGTGCTGGTCCCCTTGAGGCTGCGCGAGAAGGTGACCGCCCGGGGTCGCTGCACGTCCACCCCGTGGGACCCGCAGAACTCCGCCCACCAGTCCAGGCCGTACTGGTTGGCCTCCGCGTAGGCGCGGGCGGTCTCGAGACCGTGGTGCGAGCGGATGGTCGACAACCGGGTCCCCTGCAGGACCGAGACCTTGGCCGTGGTCGAACCGCTGGCGCCGGCGCCCACGGTGTGGGCCTCTAGCACCACCACGGAGCTGCCCCGTGCGGCCGCGATCAGGGCGGTGATCAGGCCGGTGAAACCCGCCCCCACCACCACGATGTCGACGTGTTCACCCTCGGGGAACTCCGCCACCGGGGGATCGATCGTCGTGCGTCGCCAGAATGATGTGCCCATCGTGCGTCTCCTCTGAGCTCGGTACGACCCTCGCGGCCACTGTAAGGCCGCACTCCTCGGCCCGCACCCGCTGAGGCGAACCGCCCCGGCGCACCTGCCGCCGATCCGGCGCCGCCGATCACCTGTCGTCGATCACCTGCCGTCGATCACCTGCCGCAGCCGCGCGGCGAACTCGTCCGCGTCGCGTGCCACGAGCCGCGAGTAACTCAGCACCAGCCCCGACACCGGGTACTGCGCCGACTGCCCGCTCAGCGACCGCGTGCGCCATCCGGCCCGCTCGAGCTCGCGCACCACCTCGTCGTCGTCGTATCCCGGCAGCAACACACACAGGTGCAACCCGGCCTCTACACCCGTCACGTCGAGGTGGGGACACTCCCGCGCGAGCGCGGCCACCAGGCGGTGACGGCGGTCGCTGTACACCCGCGCCGCCCGCGCCAGATGGCGGTCCATCGCGCCGGAGTCGATGAACGCCCCCATCGCCTCCGCGGGCAGCGTCGACGGGCCGCGCCGGTGCACGACGAGCCAGCGCTCGACCTCGCGGCGTAAGGCG
>NZ_JAALEA010000078.1 GCF_014145145.1 Dietzia cercidiphylli | reverse complement strand
GGTCCGGGCGCGGGCCTCGACGATCCGGCGACGCTCCTCGGCGACGTCCGGGACCACCCGCTTGGCGGCGTCGGTGGGGGTGGCCGCGCGCAGGTCGGCGACCAGATCGGAGAGCGGCGAGTCCGGCTCGTGTCCGATCGCGCTGACCACGGGCGTGCGACACCGCGAGATCGCCCGCACCAGGGCCTCGTCGGAGAACGGGAGCAGATCCTCGACCGAGCCCCCGCCGCGGGCCAGGATGATCACGTCGACGACCGGGTCGGCGTCGAGGTCCGCCAACGCCTCCAGGATCTGCGGTACGGCCGACGGTCCCTGGACCGCGGTGTTGCGGACGGCGAACCGCACGTCGGGCCACCGACCCCGGGACACCTCGACCACGTCGCGCTCGGCCGCACTCGCGCGGCCGGTCACCAGCCCGACACAGGTCGGCAGGAACGGCAGCGGGCGCTTGAGACGAGGGTCGAACAGCCCCTCGGCGGCCAGGGCCTGCTTGAGCCTCTCGATGCGGGCGAGGAGTTCGCCGATGCCCACCGGGCGGATCTCGGAGACCTGGAGCGAGAACGATCCACGACCGGTGTAGAAGCGGGGCGTTCCCCGGACCACGACCCGGCTGCCCTCGGTGACCGGTACCGGCGCCTCGGAGATGAGGCGGGGCGGGCAGGTGAGGGTCAGCGAATTGTCCACCGAGGGGTCGCGCAGGGTGAGGAACGCCGTCCGGGTGCCCGGGCGCAGGCTGAGCTGGGTGATCTGCCCCTCGACCCAGACGGCGCCGAGACGGTGGATCCAGTTGGCGATCTGGTCCGAGACCACCCGGACCGGCCACGGCTGTTCGGGGCTGCTGGGGGACCTCGTCGCTCCGGCGGTCACGTGGTGCGTGGGGCGACGCGGCCGGTCGGAACGTCGGGCTCGTCGCCGCCGGGACCGCGGTCCCCGCCCGGGCCCACGGCGGTGTCAGCCCCGCCCCCGGCCCCGTCGTCGTCGAGGTCCTCGTCGAAGGTCGCCCACTCCGGCTTGTCCGACCGGGAGGGGAACACCGTCGCGATCACCCGATCGCCCTTGACCGCGAGACCGGCGACGGTCTGGCCGGCGTGCAGGTACGACTGCACCAGGCTGCCGGCGACCTTCACGGGGACCGCGGGCAGCGAGACCGCCGCCTGGAGCGCGCGACCGGGGAGCTCCACGGCGAGCTCCACCGCGGAGGCGGCGACCCCGATGGAGACACGGGTGAGGAAGAACGGACGGAGCATGGGAACCTCTCTGCCGGGGGGCGTCCGGGAGGCGTGATGGTCGGAATCCAGTATGAACCGTACCCTGGTGACATGACCGAGCAGACCGACATGATCGCCGAACCGGCAACCAAGCGAGTGCTCCTCGCGGAACCGCGCGGCTATTGCGCCGGCGTCGACCGGGCAGTCGAGACGGTCGAGAAGGCCCTGGCCAAGCATGGTGCCCCGCTGTACGTCCGCAAGGAGATCGTCCACAACAAGCACGTCGTGGAGTCCTTCACCGACCAGGGCGTGATCTTCGTCGACGAGACCGACGAGGTCCCGCACGGGTCGAACCTGGTGTTCTCCGCCCACGGCGTCTCGCCGGCCGTCCGCGAGAGCGCCCTGCAGCTGGAGCTGAACACCTTCGACGCCACCTGCCCGCTCGTGACCAAGGTCCACACCGAGGTCAAGCGCTTCGCCCGGGAGGGGTACCTGATCCTCCTGGTCGGCCACGAGGGCCACGAGGAGGTCGAGGGGACCGCGGGCGAGGCCCCCGATGTGGTGACCCTGGTCGACGGCCCGGAGTCCGTCGACGCCCTCGACATCCCCGTCGACACCGAGAAGCTGATCTGGCTCTCGCAGACCACGCTCAGCGTGGACGAGACGATGGAGACGGTGCGGCGGCTCAAGGAGAAGTACCCGACGCTGATCGATCCGCCGTCGGACGACATCTGTTACGCCACCCAGAACCGGCAGGTCGCGGTCAAGACGATGGCGCCGCAGTGCGACCTGGTGATCGTGGTGGGCTCCCAGAACTCGTCCAACTCTGTCCGCCTGGTCGAGGTGGCCCTGCAGGCCGGTGCGCGCGACGCACATCTGGTGGACTACGCCAAGGAGATCGACACGTCCTGGTTCGAGGGCGTCACCACGGTGGGGGTGACCTCGGGCGCCTCGGTGCCGGAGTTGCTGGTCCGAGGTGTGGTGGACCTGCTGGCCGACCACGGCTTCAACGACGTCTCCTCGGTGCGGACCGCCCAGGAGACCATCACGTTCTCGCTGCCCCGCGAGCTGCGGGTTCCCAAGAAGGTCTGATCCGCGGGAGCCCCGGGATCCGCGGGAGCCTCAGCGGCGGGCGTGCGCCGGGGCCGCCCGCTGGCGGCGGACGGCCACCGGTCGCGGGCTGCGGGGTTCGAGGACGAACGCCCTGATCAGCGCGATCGCCACCACGACCAGGGTGGTCGTGAGCATCAGCGGGAACCTGGTCGCCAGCGGCAGCACCAGCGAGATCATCTGGGAACGGGAGAAGGCCGCCGCGGTCAGCCCCGCTCCGGCGATCACCGAGGCCATCGGGACGAGCACCGACATGATGAGCGGCGGTTGGATGCCGGCGACGAACAGCGCCCGGCGGGACACCGCCAGCACCGCGACCAGACACCCGAGGAAGTAGCCCACGGTGAAGCCGGTGCCGAGGCCCCCGGAGAACGAGTCGATCGCCACCCCGGTGAGGGTGACGGCCACCGCGAGCAGGACCGCGGACCAGGCCGGCAGGCCCCGAACGGTCGAGACGACGGACCTCTCGTCCGCCGGGACCCGTCCGCTCCTCCGTGTGCTCACAGGATGAGACTCTAACTCTCGAGTCGGCGAGCGAGGAATCTGCCGAAGCGCCGCAGCGCGTTGGGCTTGCTCTCCGAGGGCGAGGGTCGGTTACCGTACACGGCCTTCGGGTCGACGGGCCCCGTGGGAGGATTCGCCTGGTCGGCGGACGGATCGTCGGCATCCGGATCCGGCGGGACCACCTCGTCGTCGTCGAGTTCGAGGGTTCCCACGACCGAATCGCCCGGCCCGGTCGCACCGACGGACCCGCTGTCCGGGGCCCCGTGGACCGGTCCCGGTCGGGTGTCCTTGATCCCCGCCATGATGGCGCTGCTGCTCTTGCGCAGCGGCGCGAACCGCGAGCTCGACATCTCGCCGAGCCAGGCCGTCAGACGTCCCTCGTCGGTGGCGGACACGAGGTCCGACGCGGTGACGTCCCCGGTCCGGAGGTCGATCTGCTCGCCGAGGTACCGGAGCATCACGGCGGCCACCGCCAGGATCGGCACCGCGAGGAATGCCCCGATGATCCCGAACAGGGTGCCACCCGCGGCCACCCCGAGCAGGATGACGACGGGATGCAGGTTCATCGCCCGGGACTGGAGAATGGGCTGGAGGATGTTGCTCTCGAGCTGCTGCACCGCGATGATCACGACCAGCACGATGATCGCGGTGGTCAGGCCGTTGGCCACCAGCGCGATGAGCACCGCCAGCGCACCGGCGGTGAACGCACCGACGATGGGGATGAACCCGGCCAGGAAGGTGATGACCGCCAGCGCCCACGCCAGCGGCACGCCCAGGATGACGAGCGCCAGGCCGATGAAGAAGGCGTCCACGAACGAGACGATCGCCTGGGCGCGGATGTAGCCGCCGAGGGTGTTCCAGCTGCGGGTCAGGACCTCGGTGAGGTGGCGACCGGCATTGCGGCCGGCGATCCGACGCACGAACGGCAGGAACCGGGGGCCGTCCTTGATGAAGAAGAACGTGAGCACCAGGACCAGGACGAAGGTGATGAGCAGCGACCCCACCGCGGTCACGCCGGTGAACACGCCGTTCGCGATCTGGTCACCGCGGTCCTGCAGAGTCGAGCTGAGCTGGCCCAGCACGCTGTCGAGCTGCTCGTCCCGGATGTTCAGCGGCGGACCCCGGAGCCAGTCCTGGACCTCTCCGATCGCCTCCGAGGTCTGGTCCGCGAGCTGGACGCTCTGCTCGATGATCGACGGGGCGATCAGCGCCAGGATCCCCGCGACGGCGGCGAGTGATCCGAGGAGCGAGATGAGTGCGGCCAGGGCTTTGGGGACGCCGTGGCGGGTCATCCATCCCGTGGGGGGCCAGAGGACCGTGGCCACGATGAGCGCGAGCAGGATCGGCAGGATGCCCACCCACAGCGCGCCACCGATCTGGCTCAGCAGCCACCCCGCGATGAGCAGGATGGCCAGGCGTAGCGCCCAGTCGGTGACCCACCGTCCGCCGAGACCGATGAGGACGGAGCGGTCGACGTGCTCCTCGTCTGACCCGACTGGAGGAGGCGGTTTCGGCTCGTCACTCATGCCACACATCTTGTCAGAGGTCACGCGGGCGCGCTCCCCGTGACCGGCCGGGGTGGCGGGCAGGGGGCACGGAGGGGGCGGGACGTAGACTCGGGCCTCGTGAGCCTCACCCTCGGAATCGTCGGACTGCCCAACGTCGGTAAGTCGACCCTGTTCAACGCCCTGACGAACAACGACGCGCTAGCCGCCAACTATCCGTTCGCCACGATCGAGCCGAACATCGGTGTCGTGGATCTGCCGGATCCCCGCCTGGCCCGACTGGCCGAGATCTTCGGCTCCGAGCGGATCCTGCCGGCGGTCGTGTCGTTCGTGGACATCGCCGGCATCGTCAAGGGCGCCAGCACCGGCGAGGGCATGGGCAACAAGTTCCTCGCCAACATCCGCGAGGCCGAGGCCATCTGCCAGGTCGTGCGGGTGTTCGACGACCCGGATGTGATCCACGTGGACGGCAGGGTCGACCCGATGGCCGACATCGAGGTGATCGCCACCGAGCTGATCCTGGCGGACATGGAGACCCTCGAGAAGGCCGTCCCGCGACTCGAGAAGGAGTCCCGCAAGGACAAGTCGCTGCTGCCGCAGCTCGAGGAGATCCGCAAGGCGCAGGCCGTGCTCGAGGACGGCCGGACGCTGTTCAAGGCCCAGGACGAGGTGGACCGCACCCTGCTGCGTGACCTGCACCTGATGACCGCGAAGCCCTTCCTCTACGTCTTCAACGCGGACGAGGCCGTGCTGACCGACGCCGAGCGTCAGGCCGAGCTGCGCGCGGCCGTGGCTCCCGCCGACTGTGTGTTCCTCGACGCCAAGGTCGAGTCCGAACTCCGCGAGTTGGAGGAAGAGGACGCCATGGAGCTGCTCGAGTCGATCGGCCAGGACGAGCCGGGCCTGAACGCGCTCGCCCGCGCCGGCTTCCACACCCTCGGGCTGCAGACCTACCTCACCGCCGGGCCCAAGGAGTCGCGCGCCTGGACGATCCGCAAGGGCGACACCGCCCCCAAGGCCGCCGGCGTGATCCATACCGACTTCGAGAAGGGCTTCATCAAGGCCGAGATCGTGTCGTTCGCCGACCTCGATGCTGCCGGTTCCATGGCCGCCGCCAAGGCCGCCGGCAAGGTGCGCATGGAGGGCAAGGACTACGTGATGGCCGACGGCGACGTGGTGGAGTTCCGCTTCAACGTGTGATCCTCGGCGCTTCAGCGAGGGCCCCGTCTGCCTTGGCAGGCGGGGCCGCCGGCGTTCTCAGACCGATAGGTCAGGCCTTGGCGGCCGATAGCTCCTCACGAACGATGCGAGCACCCGCGCTGAGCGAGCTCAACTTCGCCAGTGCGATGTCCCGGGATAAGGGCGCCATGCCGCAGTTGGAGCTCGGCAGGAGTCTGTCCTCGTCGACGAACTGCAGGGCGTTGCGGAGCGTGGCCGCGACCTCCTCCGGAGTCTCGACCTTCTCGTTGGCCACGTCGATCGCCCCGAGCATGACCTTCTTGCCGCGGACCAGTTCGACGAGGTCGATCGGGACACGGGAGTTGTGGCACTCCAGGGAGATGATGTCGATGCTGGACTGCTGCAGGAGGGGGAACGACTCCTCGTACTGGCGCCATTCCGAACCGAGGGTGGCCTTCCAGTCGGTGTTCGCCTTGATCCCGTAGCCGTAGCAGATGTGCACCGCGGTCTCCGCGCGTAATCCCTCCGCCGCCCTTTCCAGCGTCGCCACGCCCCAGTCCTTCACTTCATCGGAGTAGACGTTGAACGCGGGCTCGTCGAACTGGATGATGTCGACCCCCGCAGCCTCCAGGTCTCGTGCCTCCTGGTTGAGGATAGTCGCGAACTCCCACGCCAACTTCTCGCGACTGGAGTAGTGGCCGTCGTAGAGCGTGTCGATCATCGTCATGGGGCCGGGGAGTGCCCACTTGATCGGCCGATCGGTCTGCTGTCGTAGGAATTTCGCGTCGTCGACGAAGACCGGCGTGGAGCGGCGCACGTCACCGACGACGGTAGGCACACTCGCGTCATAGCGATTGCGGATCCGAACCGTCTCGCGCTGCTCGAAGTCGACCCCGTCGAGATGCTCGATGAACGTCGTGACGAAGTGCTGACGGGTCTGCTCGCCGTCACTGACGATGTCGATTCCGCGATCGCTCTGCTCCTTCACGGCAATACGCAGAGCGTCCTGCTTACCCTCGACCAACTCATCGCCCTGCAACCTCCAGGGCGCCCAGAGGGTTTCAGGCTGGGCGAGCCACGAGGGCTTGGGCAGGCTGCCGACGGTGGACGTGGGCAGGATCTGGTTCATGGTCGACTTTCCTCCGGTGGTCATCCGACGAGGACGGGGTGGTGGGCGGCCCACTGCTCGAGGAGTTCGCGGTGGGGCTCCACAAGGTGGTCTTCGGTGTACTTGCCCTGCTTCTTCGCGAGCTGACTGCGCTCGACACGGTCGTAGATGATCGGGGTGGGCGAGTAGTCCTTCTGTTCCAGGGTCGGTCGGTAGATCTCTGCGGCGGGGGAGGTCGCGTTGTAGATCTCCGGCCGATAGATCCGCTGGAAGGTCTCCATGACGCTCACCGTGCCTATGAGCTGCAGGTCGGTGTAGTCGCTGAGCAGATCGCCTCGGAAGTAGAACGCGAGCGGGGCGACTCCGCCGGGCGGCAGGAAATACCTGACCTGGAGCCCCATCTTGTGGAAGTACTCGTCGGTCAACGAATAGTCGTCCTGCTGGTACTCGACACCGAGGGTCGGATGGTGGTGTCCGGTCCGGCGGTAGGTCCGGCTCGTGGACACACTGATGCAGATCACGGGATCCACCTCGAAGCGCTCCCGGTAGGCCTCGGAGTCGAGGAAGTGCTGGAACAACTTGCCGTGCAGGTCGCCGAAGTCGCCGGGCACGGTGAACTCGGAGCTTCCCTCGTTGACGGCTGGCAGCCGAACGCTGAAGTCGAAATCGCGGACGTAGGACGAGAAGTTGTTCCCGACGATCCCGGGGATGCGGGCTCCGGTGTCCCGGTCGACGATCTGCATGTCCAGTACCTCGAGCAGGGGGAACCGGTGTTCCGCGCCCTTCGAGTGGAACTGCAGCTCGGCGGAGACGATCTCGAGCTCGACGGAGTAGCGGTCCCCGGTCGGATTGTCCCGGCGTGCGAGGTCATTGAACCGATGGTTGATCATCGACAGGGTTCGGCGGAGGTTCTGCTGACGGTGCTCGCCTCGGGCCAGGTTCGCGAAGTTCGTGGTGGTTCGGGAGTTCTCCGACGGTGAGTAGTTCTCGTCGAAGCTGGTGGTGGTGATGCGATATGTGAATTCGTTCGACATGTGCGTCCCGTTCGGGTCGTGATCGGCCGGGCTCGGCGCGGCGGAAAGTCTGTGCCTCCATCCTGCAGTCCCAGTTCAGGTATCGGGTAACTACCATTTGGTATGGGTTTGTATAGCCTTGAGCTATGCGTCGAGAATCCAGGGGAATCACCCTCCAGCAGCTGCACTACTTCATCGAGGTCGCGGCGGAAGGCTCGATCACCGGCGCTGCGGAGCTGCTCTATGTCGCCCAGCCGACCATGTCCGCCTCCATGAAGGACCTGGAGAACAGAGTGGGGCGCACCCTCCTCGTCCGATCCGCCCGAGGAGTGACGCTGACCGGCGAGGGAGCGGAGTTCCTCGGCTACGCCAGGCAGGTGGTCGAGCAGATGTCCCTACTGGAGCAGCGCTACCTCGGTCAGCCGCCGTCCCGCCGACTGCTCGGGGTGTCGGCGCAGCACTACTCGTTCGTGGTCGAGGCGTTCATCCGGATGGTGCGATCAGGCGAGGCGGAACAGTACGAGTTCTCGCTTCGTGAGACGCGAACCTGGGACATCATCGAGGATGTCCGGACCCTCCGCAGCGAGGTGGGTGTGCTCTACCGGAACGACTTCAACCGGAAGGTCATCGACAAGCTCCTCCGCGATTCCGGCCTGGTCTTCCACCCACTCTTCGCAGCGCTGCCGCACATCTTCATCTCCAGGCAGAACCCGTTGGCATCCCGGGAACGCGTCACCCTCGACGATCTCGCGGACCTGCCCAGGCTCACTTTTGACCAGGGCGCGAACAATTCGTTCTACTTCGCTGAGGAGATCCTCTCCACCCGGTCGAGTAAGAGAGAGATCAGGGTCTCCGACCGCGCGACCATCTTCAACCTCATGATCGGTCTCGACGGGTACACGATCTCCACCGGAATCATCAGCGACGACCTCGATCCGGAGATCGTCGCCATCCCGCTCGACGTAGACGAGAGCATCGAGATCGGCTGGATCAGCCATTCCGGGATCCCGCTCACTGCGCAGGCGCAGCGCTACCTCGCCGAGGTGCGGGCCGTTGTCGCCGACTACGGGATCGAGCTGCTCGACTCCCCGTGAATCCGGCTGACGCTATGCCTCTACACCGTCGCCGAGAAACTTCGGAGGTTTTTCACAGGCGAAGATCATCCGCGATTGTTGTCCACAGATCGATGTGGAGGGCTTACCGGATCCCTGGTGGCGGTTGGATGCTGGACACATGGGAATCCGCTATTACGCATACGCCTTCGACGCCGAGATCACGCAGGCGGTGCTCTCCGACCCACGGGCTCACATCAGTCCGGACCCGTTCGCGGACGCCGTCGGTCTGCCCCACGGCTTCACCATGGGTACGACCGACTTTCAGCAGGGGCCTGCGGAGGAAGACATGCTCTACCTCGACAAGGCGTGGAGAAATCTCCAGAGGATGTCGGAGCCGTCCGACCCAGCCGAAGAGCCCAGGCCGGCATACCGGATGTTCGAAGGAGAGGTGACACCTCTAGACGGCTGGGAGGCGTGGCTGCCGTGGGTGAGAGCGATCCCGCCCGGAGACGTCGCCCGGATAGCCGACGATCTGGACGCGATCACCCGCGCGGACTTTGTCCCCTGGTTCACCCGCCACAACAGCGACTCGGTCGGAGAAGTGGAATCGGAAGCGCAGTACGTGAAGTTCCACCTGGGCCGGGCGAGACGTTTCCTCCGCGCACTAGAGAAATCGGGCCGGGGTTTCGCCTACATGATCGGCTAGCGAGAGCTCGAGCGTCATCGGCTGCAACCGTCGGCCGGCCCCGAACACTGGGAGTGGAGATCCTCCCAGGTCCTTGCGGAGAGGGATCGCGTCCCGTGCGCGGGGCGTCTCGCCGTGGCGACTGCCGCCCTCGTCGTCGTCACATCATGTCGCGTGGGGGACCTGATCACGGTGACGTGAGCCGGGAGATCAGCCGTCCGACCTGTCGCTCGAGGGTGGCGTCGTCCCGGGCGATCAGGAGTGGGTGGATCGCGCTGTAGCGCTCGGCGCGGGTGAGTCGGGCGAAGGCGGCCCCGGCGGCCGGCGTCGCCTCGAGCGCGGTCACGAGGACCTCGGGGAGCTGTGCTGACGCGGCGCCGGCGTAGGCGCGGTCCCAGCGGCCGTCGGACCTCGCCCGCTCGATCTCGGCGACGCCTCGCGCCCGGAGCCTCTGTTCCTCGGAGAGGCGGGTGACGATCTCGACGTTCCGCAGTGACCAGATGGAACGCGCGCGGCGGGGGGTGAACCGTTGCACGAACGTCTTCTCGTCGTGCGACCTGCGCTGCCCGTCGATCCACCCGCTGCACAGCGCCTCCTCGAGCGCCTCCTGATAGGAGAGCGAGGTGGGGGAGGTGACCCCCTTCTTGGCGAGCATCAGCCAGGTCCCGTCGCAGCTCTCGTCGTTCGTGATCAGCCACTCGCGCCACCGGTCGACGTTCGCCACGATCAACGGTGCGTCAGGGCTGTCCGTCGGGCTCATGGTCCCAGCCTGTCAGGTGAAGAGGCCTGAGTGTGTCCTCTATGCGTCGCGCCCGCCCGGTCAGGTGCCGCGCTAACCTCGCACCATGGCTGAGATCGTCGTGACCGGCATCCCGCGGCGTCCCTCTCCGTCGGGCGGGCGCCGCCCGAAGCGCGACGAGCTCGCCCGGTTCGCCACTGAGGATCCGCACGGGGTCGACGATGTCCTGCCCACTGACGACGAGAGCCTGCGGTTGCTCATCGTCGGGGTGAACCCGGGCTTGTGGACGGCGGCCGTCAACGCGCCGTTCGCGAGACCCGGGAACCGGTTCTGGCCGTCACTGCACCGGGCGGGGTTGACCGACCACGTCATCGATGCCGCCACCGGGTTCTCGGCCGCGGACGAACAGCAGTTGCTCTCGCGGGGCATCGGGATGACGAACCTCGTCGGCCGCGCGACCGCCCGAGCCGACGAGCTCACCCGTGAGGAGCTGCGTGCGGGTGCGGTGCGCGTGGCCACGCTCGCCGGGGAGCTGCGCCCGGCGGTCGTCGCCGTCGCGGGGATCACCGCCTTCCGAACTGCTTTCGCGCGACCGAAGGCCGGCTACGGGGAGCAGGACACCTCGGAGGTACCGGGGTGGCCCGGTGGCGTGGTGCTGTGGGTGCTGCCGCAACCCAGCGGGTTGAACGCGCACGAGACCCTCGACTCCCTGGCCGCGCACTGGCGGGAGGTCTGGGGTGCGGTGGAGAGGACCGGGGACCCCGGTGCACGCTGAACCGGCCCGTCGTCACCCGACTTCCGGCGACGTCATCCGTCGTTACTCCGTCGACCGGCCCGGAAGGACCTCTCGACCAGCACTCTGATCTCCTCCGCCAGCGCGGGGACCGGACCGGAAACGGGGAGTCCCGGGACCACGTCGGTGATCCCGAGCGGGGCGAGCGGCCCGGGTGCCACGCCGAGATCGGCTTTCCAGCCCGCGTACTGGGCCCCGCTGGAGGCGAAGACGATGCGCCCGAGGCCCACGAACGCGTGGGCGGCGCTGCACATCGCGCAGTGCTCGCCCGAGGTGTACACGACACTGGACGCCCGCTCCTCGGGCTGCATGTTCTCCGCCGCCCAGCGGGCGATCGTGAACTCCGGATGTCTGGTGGCGTCCCTACTCGATTCGCGGTTACGGTCCGCGAACCGCACCTCGCCGGCCTCGTCGACCAGCACAGAGGGGAACAGTTTGTCCCCCGCCGCCAGCGCCTGCCCCGCGAGGTCCACACAGGTGCGGAGATGGACGAGGTCGTCGGCCCCGACGGGGCGGGGGTCGGACGTGGTGGTCACGGTGCCTCCTGGAAGAGTCTGCTCCCCGCGGGGTTACGAGCTGCCGCCGACGCGCGCGTGCGGGAAGTCGGCGGCACGCCCCTGGAACGCCAGGATATGCGGGTTCTCGATGACTCCCTCGCGGATCTCAATGGCGCGGGAGATGGTGAGGTCCTCATCCCATGCGGCCGGCCCCTCCATGACCGTCCGCAGGAAGGGCAGGAGCGCCTCGCTGATCTCCCACGTCGCCGAGTTCCACAGGTAGGACGGACTGTGGTCGACGGCGTAGTAGTGCACACCCTGCCCGACGGTGAACATCGGGTCCTCGAACCCCGTGGGCACGGCCCACTCGAAGCCCATGCCGGCGTCGCACGAGACGTCGATGATGAGGCTGCCGGCAGCGAACTCCTCGAGATCCACGGTCCGCAGGTAGGTCAACGGGGCTGTGACGTCCTGGAGAGTGCAGTTCACCACGATGTCGTGCGAGGCGAGGAACGTGGGGAGCAGGACGTCGCCGTCCTCGGTGGGAACCGTGCTGAGGTGGGTCGCGCCCTCGTCGGTGTTGAGCTGGGTGATGTGGGCGCTGTGGATCGGCGACCCCACCGCCGTTGCCCCCCGCTGGGTGAGGACCTGGATGTCGTGGATCCCGTGGGCGTTCAGGGCGGTGACGGCCCCGCGCGCTGTGGCGCCGAACCCGATCACCACCGCGCTCAGCCGGGGCCCGTAGTTGCCGGTGGACCCCGTGAGGCTCAGGGCGTGAAGGACCGAGCAGTACCCGGCGAGCTCGTTGTTCTTGTGGAGCACGTGCAGACTGAAGTCGCCCTGCCGGGTCCAGTGGTTCATCGACTCGAAGGCGATGAGGGTGAGCCGACGGTCGATCGCGGTCTGCGTCAACCCGGTGTCCTGCACACAGTGCGGCCAGCCCCACAGGACGCGACCCTCCGGGATCTCGGCCATCTCTCCCAGCTGGGGTTTCGGGAGCAGCAGCACGTCAGCGGAGTCGATCACCTCGGCGCGCTCCGCCACCCTCCCCACGCGCGACTCGACAAAGCCGGGATCGAGTTGGAAGTCGGCGGCGTAGCCGCGTTCGACGATCATGCGTGCGCGGAGGTCCGGCTCGATCCGGTCCAGGTGCCGGGGATGTATCGGGAGTCGACGCTCGTTCTCCATGGTGGAGCTCGCGAGCAGACCGAGGCTGAGGAGTTCGCCTCCCGGGGAGGCACCATCGCCAGTGGCGGCGGAGGTGGTGGCGGGCGGGTGAGCGGTTCCGGTCATCCGGACTCCCATCATCAGGGAACCGAATCCAGCTCCTGGTCCGACTATATGCGGCCGGACACGGGAGCGGCCCGGCGCCGAGCGGGAGCGGCCCGCGGGATAGGTCCGATGACGCTCAGGACTCGTGCCGGAACCCGACCTTGATGGTCACCTGCCAGTGGGCCACCCGGTCGCCGTCCAGCTTCCCGCGGACGGACTGCACCTCGAACCACTCGAGGTTGCGGAGAGTCTTGGAGGCCTCGGCGACCGCGTTGGCGATCGCGGCATCCGTTCCTTCGGGGGAGGAGCCGACGATCTCGGTGACGCTGTAGACGTGGTTCATGGTGCCCTCCAGGTTGTGTGACCTGGCTCACTCTATCGCGGCGCGTGCCCTCACCGGGCCGAATGACACCGGACCCGACGACACCGGGCCGAATGACACCGCACCCACCGGCGCGCGGCCGATGGGTGCGGTGAGGCGGGCGGGTCGGATCAGTTGCCGAGGCTCGCGAGCGCGGAGTTGAACGTCTCGCTCGGGCGCATGGCCTCCCGCAGCTTGTCGACGGAGGGCTGGAAGTAGCCTCCCAGCTCGACCTTGGAGCCCTGGACCGACAGCAGCTCCTCGAGGATGGTGTCCTTGTCCGCGGTCAGCTTCTCCGCCAGCGGAGCGAAGTGCGCCGCCAGGTCCCGGTCCTCGGTCTGCGCGGCCAGCTCCTGGGCCCAGTACAGCGCGAGCCAGAACTGGCTGCCCCGGTTGTCGAGCTCACCGGTGACGCGGGACGGTCCCTTCCGGTTCTCCAGCAGCTTGCCGGTCGCCGTGTCGAGCGTCTTGGCCAGGATCGTGGCCTTGGGGTTGTCGTCCTTCCGGCCGAGGTCGTCCAGGCTGGCCCCCAGCGCGAGGAACTCGCCGAGCGAGTCCCAACGCAGGTGGTTCTCCTCCACCAGCTGCTGGACGTGCTTCGGCGCCGATCCGCCCGCGCCGGTCTCGTACAGTCCACCGCCCGCCATCAGGGGCACGATCGACAGCATCTTGGCGCTGGTACCGAGCTCGAGGATCGGGAACAGGTCGGTGAGGTAGTCGCGCAGGATGTTGCCGGTCACCGAGATGGTGTCCAGGCCCCTCCACGCGCGCTCGAGGGTGTAGCGCATGGCACGCACCTGGGACATGATCTGGATGTCCAGGCCCTCGGTGTCGTGGTCGGCGAGGTACTTCTTCACCAGGGTGATCAGGTTGTTCTCGTGCGGGCGGTACGGGTCGAGCCAGAAGACGGCCGGCATCTCCGAGGCGCGCGCACGGTCCACGGCGAGCTTCACCCAGTCGCGGATCGGCGCGTCCTTGACGGTGCACATGCGCCAGATGTCGCCGGCCTCGACGTCCTGGGAGAGCAGGACCTCGCCGGTGGCGGCGTCGACGATGTTGGCGACGCCGTCGTACTGGACCTCGAAGGTCTTGTCGTGGCTGCCGTACTCCTCGGCCTTCTGCGCCATGAGACCGACGTTCGGCACGGTGCCCATCGTGGTGGGATCGAACGCCCCGTTGGTCTTGCAGAAGTTGATGATCTCCTGGTAGATCCGCGCGAACGTGGACTCCGGGATGACCGCCTTGGTGTCCTTCTTGCGGCCGTCGGCGCCGTACATCTTCCCGCCGATGCGGATCATCGCGGGCATCGACGCGTCGACGATGATGTCCGAGGGCGAGTGGAAGTTGGTGATGCCGCGGGCGGAGTCGACCATCGCCAGTTCCGGCCGGTGCTCGTGGCACCGGTGCAGATCCTCGATGATCTCCTCCTTCTTGGAGGACGGGAGCGTCTCGATCTTGTCGTACAGGTCGACCATGCCGTTGTTGACGTTGATCCCGAGCTCGTCGAACAGGTCGTGGTGCTTGTCGAAGGCCTCCTTGTAGAAGACCCTCACCGCGTGGCCGAACACGATGGGGTGGCTGACCTTCATCATGGTCGCCTTGACGTGGAGCGAGAACATGACGCCGGTCTCCTTGGCGTCGTTCAGCTGCTCCTCGTAGAACTCCAGGAGCGCCTTCTTGCTCATGAACATGGAGTCGACGACCTCGCCGGCCTCGAGGGGCACCGTCTTGAGGACGTGGGTCTCGCCGTCCGGCGTCACCACCTCCATGCGCGCATCGCAGGCGCGATCGAGGATGATCGACTTCTCGCCGGCGTAGAAGTCGCCGTGCGTCATGTGTGCGACGTGGGTCTGCGACGCCATCGACCACTTGCCCATCGAATGCGGGTTGGCCCGGGCGTACTCCTTGACCGCCTTCGGGGCGCGGCGGTCCGAGTTGCCCTGGCGGAGCACCGGGTTCACGGCGCTGCCCAGACACGCGGAGAGTCGCTCGGCGACCTCGATCTCCTCGGGGGTCTGCGGGTCGTACGGGTACTTGGGGATGTCGTAGCCCTTGGCCTGGAGTTCCGCGATGGCGGTGTTCAGCTGGGGGACCGAGGCGCTGATGTTGGGAAGCTTGATGATGTTGGTGCCCGGTTCCTGGGTCATCTGTCCCAGTTCGGCCAGGTTGTCGGGAACCTTCTGTTCGTCGGTCAACCGATCCGGGAAGGCGGCCAGGATGCGGGCGGCCACCGAGATGTCGCTCGTCGTGACATCGATGTCGGCGGCGTCGGTAAAGGTGCGGACGACCGGGAGGAACGCCTCCGTCGCCAGTCGTGGGGCCTCATCGGTGAGGGTGTAGATGATCGTCGTTCTGCCTGGGGTCATGTCGGCTCTTTTCTTTTCAGGCTGATCGTGTTCTTGTGGAACGGCATCAGCACGCCTGCACCATCATCACCCGAGTCGGGCCGGCGTGGCCAGAACCCCCCGGTGTGGTCGATCGGTGCACGTGCGCGGTTGTGTGATCGTCTCGGCGTCACCCTGCACTGTGGCCCACGACGCACGCGTCCGCGGCGTTTTCCGGCGGCGGGGACCCCGACCGGGGCGTCCCGGGCCGGGCCGTCCCCGCGGGGCGGGCGCGTTCCGGCGGTGTCGCGTCCGTCCCATCAGGCCTAGTGTCGAGGGACGACCGCTACTGCCGAGGAGGCGTCGACGATGACCGATGTGGGTGCACGGGCACAGGAACTGGCCGCTCTACACGACTCGGGTGACCTGGTGGTCCTCCCGACCGTCTGGGACACCTGGAGTGCCCGGACCGCCGCGGACGTGGGGTTCCACGGACTCACCGTGGGAAGTCACCCGGTCGCCGACGCCATCGGGAGCGCCGACGGTGAGCGGATGGACTTCGGCGAGTACCTCGGGGTGGTGCGCAGGATCGCCGAGTCGGTCGACATCCCCGTGAGCGCGGACGTGGAGTCCGGGTACGGGCTCGGTCCGGACGAGTTGATCTCGCGGTTGCTCGAGGCAGGGGCGGTGGGGGCCAACATCGAGGATGTGGTCCACGGCGAGGGCGACCGGGTCCGGGACAAGCACGAGCACGCCGACTACATCGCCGGCGCCCGCCGCGCGGCGGATGACGCCGGTGTGCCCTTCGTGATCAACGGCCGCACCGACGCGGTCAAGCTGGGCGGAGAGGTCTTCTCCGATCCGCTCGCCGAGGCGGCCGAGCGCATCGTGCTGATGGAGCAGGCCGGCGCGCGCTCGGTCTACCCGGTGGGGCTGACGTCCGCCGACCAGGTGACCAGACTCGTCGGGGCGGTCTCGATCCCGGTCAACGTGACCGCTCATCCCGTGAAGGGCCACGGCGCAGGGGACCTGGCCGTCCTCAGGAACCTGGGGGTGCGGCGGGTGTCCTTCGGACCGCTGTGGCAGATGTGGCTCACCAAGGTCTCCACCGAGCAGCTGTCCCACTGGATGACCCCCGACCAGTAGGTCGCAGCGGAGCGACCGCCCCGGCAGGCGGTGCGTCGGACGTTCAGTCCGAGGCGCTCGGGCGCCTGCGGCCGGCCTTGGCCTGCGAGCGCCGGCTCTTGGCGTCGAGGCGCCGCAGCCTCGATCCGTAGGTGGGCCGTGTCGGCCGCCGGACGACCTCCGGCGCCAGTGCGTCACGGAG
>NZ_JAALEA010000077.1 GCF_014145145.1 Dietzia cercidiphylli | reverse complement strand
CAGAACTCTGCTTTCCGAAGCACGTCCCTAACACGCCTGGCGGTCGAGCATCTCGACCTGATCCCCGCCGAGATCCGGCACTACTTCCGCGACGTCCACGACCACCACAGCCAGGTCGCGGCGGAGGTCACGACCCTCGACGAGCAGATCACCTCGTTGGTCAACGCGGCCATGGCGATGATCGGGGTGCAGCAGAACACCGACATGCGGCGCATCTCCGCGTGGGTGGCGATCGCGGTCGTGCCCACGATGATCGCGGGGATCTACGGGATGAACTTCACCAACATGCCCGAACTGCATTCCGAGTACGGCTACTACCTGGTGCTCGGGGTCATGGCCGCCGCGTGCACCGGGCTGTTCCTGCTCTTCCGCAGGAACCGCTGGCTGTAGTCAGCGGGTCAGACCCGGATTCACCGCGCGGCGCGCCGGATCGGTCACGTCGATCCCGGCCTCCGCCCACGCGTCCTCGAGCTCCCCCGCTCCCTTGAGTCGGACCCAGGCCGCCTCGGTGTGCGTCACCGGGACCGCACGGAAGATCCTGACGGGGGCGGACTCCCCGCCCACCTCGACGTCGGGGATCTCGGGCGCCCGCAGCACGACCGCGGTGAACGCCGCGCCCGGCCACAGCGGCTCCCCGAGATCGATGAGAGCGCCCTCGGACAGCACCAGGCCCTCGACCGCCGGGGCGGCCGCGAGCACGGCCAGGGCGCGGACGAGCCCGTCCACGCCGCCCCGCAACACCAGGGAGAGTTCGGCCCGCGGCGCGGTCGGGTCGGGGACCAGCGCGGACGGGTCCCCCATCGGGTCGGCCGAACACCCGAGCGAGGCGTATCTCACCAGGCCGGACTCGATGTCCACGAAGCGCAGGACCCGGATCGGTGCCGCCCCCAGGAAGGTCACCGACGCCTCCTGCGGCTCGGGGCCGAGATGCGCGATGAGATGCTCGCGGACCGCGGTCAGGACGGACGACGAGTCGGAAGGGCCTCCCGGGAGCGTCACTTGAGGCCGAGGCGTGCGAGTTCGTCGCGGACCTTCTCGGCGTTCCCGGGCTCGCACAGGATGTCGTACCGTCCGGCGACCAACTGGGAGGTCGACGCGAAGTCGCGCTTTCCCCGTGTCGCGGCGTAGGACAGCGAGGCGGAGACCACACCGAACACCGAACCACCGATCAGTCCGGTGAGGACGACTCCCCACATCGGCTGGGTGAAGATGCCGACCAGCAGGCCCACGAACAGTCCGAGCCACGCGCCGGTCGCCAGTCCGCCGAGCAGGATCTTGGGCCAGGTCAGCCGGCCGGTGACACGCTCCACCTGCATGAGGTCCACGCCCACGATGGTCACCTCGTGGACGGGGAACTCCTCGTCCGCGAGGTGGTCCACGGCCGCCTGGGCCTGCGCGTAGGTGGGGTAGGAACCGACCACCCACCCGGTGGGGGGCGTGGGCAACCCGGGCGTCTGCCCGCGCCGGCCCGTGGTCGGGGACACCGGAGTCGTCATCACATCGATCCTTCCGTCGTCGACCCGTTCGGATCGGTCTCTCGGGCGGCCGTCGTCGTCATCCCCGCTGCCCGCCCTCGTGCGGAGACCACCAGTGCCATCTTACGGCTGGCCTCGTCGAGCATCTCGTCACCGAACATCACCGCGCCCCGGGCCCCGCCCTCCTCGGACGTGGAGTGGGCGTAGGCGGCGAGGATCCCCTCCGCCTTGTCGAACTCGTCCTGACGCGGGCTGAACACCTCGTTGCCCGCGTCCACCTGGGCGGGATGCAGGACCCACTTGCCGTCGAAGCCCAGTGCCGCGGTGCGGGCCGCCGCCCTGCGGAAGCCCTCCACGTCCCGCACCTTGAGGAACGGCCCGTCGATCGCCTGGAGACCGTGCGCCCGGGCGGAGACGAGGATGCTCAACAGAACGTGGTGGTAGGCGTCGCCCGGCGCGTACCCCTCCGGCTGCTCCCCGACGGTGAGGGTGCGCATGCCGATCGAGGCCATGAAGTCCGCGGGACCGAACACCAGCGTGAGGACCCGCGCGCTCGCGGTGGCGATCTCGTCGATGTTGGTGAGACCGAGCGCGTCCTCGATCTGGGGCTCGATACCGATGTGCCCGACCGGCAGGCCCGCCGCCTTCTCCACCTGGGTGAGCACCAGGTCGAGGGCCCGGACCTCCGCGCCCGACCGCGCCTTGGGCAGGAGGAGCGCGTCGACGTGGGCGCCCGCCCTGCCGACCACCTCCGTGACGTCCCGGACGGTGTACTCGGTGTCCCAGGCGTTCACCCTCACCACCACGGTCGGCGCGGCGAAGCCACCGCTGGTGAGCGCCTCGACGACGTTCTCGCGCGCCTGTTCCTTGGCCGGGCCCGCGACGGCGTCCTCGAGGTCGAGGAACACCTCGTCCACCGGCAACCCGCGGCCCTTGCCGATCATCTTGACGCTGCTACCGGGGACGGCGAGCACAGTGCGCCGGGGACGGGTGCGCAGTCCGGCGATCGTCGCCGCGGCGGACTCCGACGGTGCGGTCTCCGTGTGCTGGGCGGGGGTCATCTGCGGGCACTCCCTCCGGTCCGGTGCGGGCGGGGCGTGATCCACCACCCGGTGACTAACCTGGTCCGCATGGCGAACCTCAACAAGGCTTTCGTCGCCAGGCTAGCCGGACTGCCGGTGATCGGCCCTGACGGGGACGACATCGGGCGGATCCGCGACGTCGTGGTGACGATGCGCGCCCGGCACAAGCAACCCCGGGTCCTCGGACTGGTGGTGGAGCTTCCCACCCGGCGGCGGATCTTCGTGCCCATGCTCAGGGTCGCCTCGGTCGAGCCCCGCTCGGTCGCGCTGATCTCCGGAACGATCAATCTGCACCGGTTCCAGTCCAGGCCCGGCGAGAACCTGGTGCTCGGGTCCCTGGTGGACTCGATCGTGGGGGTCGATCCGGAGCGCGGCGCGCCCGGCTCCGCGGCCGGCCCCTCGGCCGTCTCGGCGGCCGGCAC
>NZ_JAALEA010000076.1 GCF_014145145.1 Dietzia cercidiphylli | reverse complement strand
CCCCGGTGCGGAGGTCCGCACCGGGGCCGCCGGCGGCCCCGCGGGTGCGGGGTCGCTCCGGCTCGTCGCGGTCACCTGCATCGGTCAGTTCTGCTCCGCGGCGGCGATGATGTCCGGGACCACGTTGTCGAGCGCCCAGGGCAGGCTGAGCGGCGACGCCGCCGAGATGGACAGCACCTGCTGCTCGTCGGTCTGCACCACCATCCGGCCCGCCTCGACCGCGGGGATGCGACCCAGCAGCGGATCCGCCTCGATCGCGGCGCGCACGTCGGGCGACGCCGCGTAGGTGACCAGGATGTCCGAGACGAGCTCGTCGGCCCGCTCGGGTGACCAGGTGACGGCGAACTGGTCGGCGGCGCCGGTCGAGGCCTCGGAGACGACGGGGGCCTGCACCATCCCCAGCTGCTCGAGGAATCGCGGTCGGTTGTCCACGTCGGTGAACGCGTAGATCTTCTCGGCCGCGTCGGGATCCACCGTGCCGTAGATGAAGGTCGTCCCCCGGACGCCCGGGTGATCGTCGGCGACCTGGGCGATCCGGTCCTCCACCTCGTCGATGAGCTCCTCCGCCCGCTCCGAGCGGCCGAGCGCCTCGCCGATGAGGCGGGTCGAGTCCTGCCAGGGCGTACCGAAGGCCACGTCACCCTCGGGCATCGCGATGGTGGGGGCGATCTTGGACAGGGTCTCGTACTCCTCGGCGGTCATCCCGGAGTAGGCACCCAGGATGACGTCGGGCTGGAGCGCGGCGATGGCCTCGGTGTTGATGCCGTCCGTCTCCGAGTACAACTCCGGCATCTCGCCGCCCACCGACTCCAGTTCGGCGTCGAACCAGTCGGTGGATCCACCGGCGTTGCCGCCGAACGAGTTCCGCGGCATGCCCACCGGAACCACTCCCAGCGCCAGCGAGACATCCGCGTTGACCCAGGAGATCGTGGCCACCCGCTGGGGCGGTTCGGTGATCTCCGTCTGCCCGTACGCGTGGGTGATGGTGCGGGGGAACTCCCCGTCGCGCTCGACGTCGGTCGCCGTGGCCGGGTCCTGCGATCCACCCACTGAGCCCGTCGTGCACCCGGCCAACACCGCCAGTGTCGCGAGGAGCGCGGCCAGGAGCAGCACGACCCGTGCGCGATCGGGGGCGTCGACCGCACGGACACGGGATCGGACGGTGAGTGGACTCATGGGGTCTCCGATGGGATAAAAGCCGCTTAGGCTTGGCTTACCTTATCGGGGCAACAGTAGAGCGACGATGCGCCGAAACGCAAGACCGTACTCCCACATTCCCACTTCGCCTGGGGCACAACGTGACTCATGTCACCCTAGTGTTGATAAGGCAAGCCTACCCTCATAACGTTCGCCGGTACCTACGTCCCCGATCAGTTCGGAGCACCCGTGAACGAACACCTGTTGAGCCACCGGAGCAGGAAGGACCACGCCGCCGCCCTGGCCGCGGCGACCGCCGAGGTCGGTCGATACCTCGACGGTCGTACCACCCCGCGCTCGTCCGCCTCTCCCGCGCATCTCGCGTCACAGACCGCGGCGGTGGATCTGTCGACCCCGCTGGGGACGCTCGACAAGGCCCTGGTGGAGGTGCGTGCGCTCTACCTCGACCACGCCGTGGGGTACCACCACCCCCGCTACCTCTCGCACCTCAACTGTCCGGTCACGATCCCCGCGCTGGCCGCCGAGACGCTCGCCACCTCCGTCAACACCGCGGTGGAGACGTGGGACCAGGGCACCTCGGCGTGCCTGATCGAGCAGAGACTCGTCGACTGGGTCGCCGACCTGATCGAGTTCGACCGGCCGGACCGGGTCACGCCGGACGGCGTCTTCACCACCGGCGGATCGCAGTCCAACCTCCAGGGGTTGTTCACCGCTCGCGAGGATCGACTCTCCCGCCCCGGCCCCTGGGGGACCACGCCCGCGGACCGTTGCGCCCGTCTGTCCCGACTGCGGATCGTCACCGGCGAGCACGCCCATCTCAGCGTGGTCAAGGCCGCGCGTCTGCTCGGCCTGGCGCCGGACGCGGTGATCGTCCTCCCCGGGGACGGCGACCGCATGGACCCCGCCACCCTCGACCGCGCCCTGGCATCCGTGGCGGACGCCGGTGACGAGGTCGCGGCCGTCGTCGCCCTGGCCGGTACCACCGACCACGGCGCGATCGACCCGTTGCGTGAGATCGGACTGGTCTGTCGCCGTCACGACGTCTGGTTGCACGTGGACGCCGCCTACGGCGGCGGGTTGCTGGTCTCCCCCACCCGCCGCGATCTCCTCGACGGGATCGGGCTGGCCGACTCGGTGACCGTCGACTTCCACAAGACCTTCTTCCTGCCGGTGGCCGCATCCGCTCTTCTCCTGCGGGACGGCTCCGGTTTCCGCCACTCCACCGTCAGCGCCGACTACCTCAACCCCGCGGACGGTGACGATCACGCCGTGGACAAGTCCCTGCAGACCACCCGCCGCTTCGACGCGTTGAAGCTCTGGATGACGCTGCGCGTACTCGGCGCCGACGGGATCGGCCGCATGCTCGACGACGCGATCGACGTGGCCCGGCGGATCGGTCGGACCATCGACTCCGAGCCCGACCTCGAGCTGGTTCGCAGGCCGGCACTGTCGACCGTCCTCTTCCGCCCCCGGCCCGAGGGGTGTGACCCCGACGAGTCCGACGCCCTGGTCCGTCCCGTCAGGGACGCGCTGTTCGCCGAGGGACGGTCGGTGGTCGCGGCGACGGTGGTGGACGGCAGACCGTGCCTCAAACTCACGATCCTGGACCCGGAGCTGTCCGACCGGGACGTGGCGGCCGTGCTCGCCGACGTCCGCGAGGCCGCCCGGTACCTGGCCGAGGGGATGCGCCAGGCCACCACCGCGGGGGTGATGTCATGAGCGGGAAGATCCACGACCTGCTGGGGGTGGGCATCGGTCCGTTCAACCTCGGGCTGGCGTGCCTCGCCGACCCGCTGGAGATCGACGCCGTATTCCTCGACTCCCGCGAGGGCTTCGCGTGGCACCACGGACTCATGTTCGACGACGCGACCATCCAGGTGCCGTTCCTCGCCGATCTGGTCACGCTGGCCGACCCCACCTCTCCGTACTCGTTCCTGTCCTATCTCAAACAGGTGGGCCGGTTGTATCCGTTCTACATCCGCGAGAACTTCCAGCCCCTGCGCGCGGAGTACGACGCGTACTGTCGCTGGGCCTCCGAGCGGGTGGGTGGACTCCGGTGGGGACGGCAGGTGGTGGACGTCCGGCGCGAGGCGGCACAGGGCGCCGGGGGCGGGCCGGACGGGGGGAACGGAGGGACCGACGACGACGAGGACGGGCCCGTCTACCGGGTCACCGCGATCACCTCCGACGGCACGGAGACCTACCGCGCCCGGCACCTCGCACTGGGGATCGGCACCACCCCGTGGTCGCCTGTCGACACGGACTCGCTCGACGGCGCCTCCCCACACGCGGGCCGACGGGTCGCGCTGCACGCTGCCGACTACCTGCACCGGCGCGAGGAGCTGCTCGGGTTGGACTCGGTGACCGTCGTGGGCAGCGGCCAGTCGGCCGCCGAGATCTTCCACGACCTGGTGGCGACGTCCGGGCACTCCGGCCCCCGCGTGGACTGGATCACCCGGTCCCCCCGGTTCTTCCCCATGGAGTGCACCAGGCTCACCCTGGAGATGACCTCCCCGGAGTACATCGACCACTTCCACGGTCTCGACGCCGGCACCCGGGACCGGTTGCTGCGCGAGCAACGGTCCCTCTACAAGGGCATCGACGCCGAGTTGATCAACGAGATCCACGATCTTCTCTACCGCCGGTCCGCCCACGGACTGGACACCGGGTTGCTGGTGGCCGCGACCGCCCTGGACGGGGCCACCGTCGACGAGTCGGGGATCCGCCTGGACCTGCACTGCAACGACACCGGCCGGGCCTGGCAACACCACACGGACGGTCTGGTGATGGCCACCGGTTACTCCGCCACCGCTCCGCGGTTCCTCGACGGGATCGCCTCGGAGATCGACTGGGAGGACCCCGGACCCGGGCGGGCCGGCGAGGGCAGGCCCCGTCGCTACCGCGTGGCCCGCGACCACACCATCGACCTGGCCCATCGGCGTGTCCATGTCCAGAACGCCGAGGAGCACACCCACGGGCTCAGCGCCCCGGACCTGGGGATGGGGGCGATGCGCAACAGCATCATCCTGCGGTCCGTCACCGGTCGCGAGGTCTACCCCGTCGAATCACGCATCGCGTTCCAGCGGTTCGGCGCCCCGGCCGGCGAGTCCTGCCCCACCCGGGAGACCGATCCGACCCGAGCCGGGACGTCCGCCGTGCGCCACTCCCCCGCCGACCAGCAGGCCCAGGAGGCCCGATGAACCATCACACCGTCAGTACCCCCGCCGGGCTCGTCTCGCTCTCTTCCCTCTCCACGGACGCCGATACCGTCGGGACCCTCCACGCCTGGCTCTCGCACCCCGGGTCGGCGTACTGGGGCATGCGGCACATGGCGCCCGAACAGATCTCGGCGTTCTTCCGCGACTGGCAGAGCAGCCCACACCGGCAGGTCCACATGGTGCGTATCGACGGACTGCGAGTGGGGTTGGCGGTGTACTACGACCCGGCCGCGGTCGAGCTCGACGGCTCGTACCCGCACGAACCCGGGGACCTGGGTATGCACCTGCTGGTCGCCCCCTCGCGGACGCCCGTGCCGGGCACCACGGCCGCCGTGATCGGCGCGATCTGCGAGACCGCCTTCGGTCCGCAGGGCGCCCGACGCGTGGTGGTGGAGCCGGACATCCGCAACACCGCCGTGCACCGCCTCAACGCCCGAGCCGGCTTCCGGGAGGGCGGGGCGGTGGAACTCGCCGACAAGACCGCCCTGCTCTCCTTCTGCGACGTCGGGGACTTCCGGGCCTCCGAGATCGGGCGGACCACACGGGCCGTGTCGTCGTCACCCCCGTCGGCCGGTGCCGTGCCCCACGCGCACCTCGCCGGCCACGCGATGCGGCGGGCCCACCGTCACCTGTGCGCCAAGGCCCTGGCCGAGTTCTCCCACGAGCGACTCGTCTCGCCTCAGCCCACCGCGGACCCGGACGTGTACGAGGTGCGCGCGGCTGAGGAGAGGTGGCTGTTCCGCGGGCGGGTGCTGCCCCTGGAGCACTGGGTGGTGGACGAGGGTTCGCTGCGCCGGGAGGTCGCCGGCGAGCCGGTCGAACCCGACGCCCCGGCCCTCATCACCGCGCTGGCCCCGGTGCTCGGTATCCCCGCGTCACTCGTCGGCGTCTATCTGGAGGAGATCGCCGCGACCCTCGGGTCCGCCGCGTTCTGTCTGCACCACCGCGCCCGCCCCGTGCAGGAACTGGCCGGTGCCGACCTGCAGGAGGTCGAGGCCGCGATGACCGAGGGGCACCCGGGCTTCGTGGCCAACAACGGGCGCATCGGACTGGGGCTGACCGACCGACACCGCTACACCCCGGAGGCTCCCGCGACGGTACGTCTGGTGTGGCTCGCCGCCCGCCGTGAACTCAGCCACCTCGCCACCGTGACCGGACTGGAGGAGAACGAGCACTACCGTCGGGAGTTCGACGGTGACGACCTCGACCGGTGCGACACACGACTTCGGGAGCTGGGCCTCGATCCGGACGGGTACCGCCTCATTCCCGTCCACCCGTGGCAGTGGGAGCACAAGATCGCCGTGGCGTTCGGCCCCGACCTGGCCCGCCGCGACCTCGTCCACCTGGGCGAGTCCCGCAGTGAGTACCGCCCGCAGCAGTCCGTACGCACGTTCTTCGACGTGACCCGTCCCGAGCGCGGGTACGTCAAGACGGCACTGGCGGTGCAGAACATGGGCTTCACCCGCGGACTGTCTCCTCGGTACATGCGTGACACCCCGGCGGTCAACGACTGGGTGGCCGGTCTGGTGGCCGGGGATCCCGTGCTCCGGGCACTCGACTTCGGAGTCCTGCGCGAGGTCGCCGCCGTGGGGTACACAGGCGACGCCTACCACCGCGCAGCGGAGTCCGGCGTCTCGGACGAGGGGCCGCACACCAAGATGATCGCCGCCCTGTGGCGTGAGAGCCCGGTGCCGCGACTGGCGGAGGGCGAGCGGGCCTTCACGCTGGCCTCACTACTGCACGTCGACCTCCACGGGTGCCCCCTCGTCGTCGAACACCTGGAGCGGTCAGGGGCGGACGCCCGCACGTGGCTCCGCGCGCTGCTCGAGGCCTACGTTCTGCCGGTGGCCCGCTGTCTGCTCGCGCACGGGTTGGTGTTCATGCCCCACGGTGAGAACGTGATCGTGGTGATCGGCCCGGACCACCTGCCGCGCCGGGTGCTGTTCAAGGACATCGGCGAGGAGGTGGCCGTGGTGACCGACCGACCGCTGCCCGAGGGGATCGAGCGGATCCGGCACCTCGTGGACGCCGAGACGGCCGCGTTGAGCATCCACACCGACGTGATGGACGGGGTACTGCGTCACCTCGCCGCGATCCTCGACGAGTCCGGGGTCCTGACGGCATCGGAGTTCTGGGACGAGACCCGCCGGTGCCTGCTGGCGCTGGGCGGCGACGGCGACGGCGACGGCGACGTCGACCGGACTGAGGTCGACGAGGCGACCTGGCAGGCGCTGTTCGCGCCGCGGTTCAAGCACTCGTGCCTCAACCGCCTGCAGTTGCGCGACACCCGGCAGATGGTGGATCTGACCGATCAGGCGGGATCGCTGCAGTTCGCGGGCACCCTCGCCAATCCCCTCGCATCGAGCCCGACCGACCCCGCGGGTCGCGCGGGTCGCACGAATCGCGACGAGCGCACGGGTCACGAAGGTCGCACGAGACGCGAAAAGCGCACGAGTCGCGAAGAGCGTTCCGAACACGTCGGCCGAGAAGCAGGTGTGCGGAACGCTCTTCTCGATGACGGAGCCCGCAGCGTGTCGTAGCGTCACTGGGATGAACGGGCGGGAACTCCAGAAATGTGCGGCGATGCGGGCACGCGAACTACCGGCGTCGACCCTGGAGTTCCCGTTCGGGCCGGACGTCGACGTCTACAAGGTCCGCGGCAAGGTGTTCATGATCCACACCGTTGTCGACGACGAGCCCCTCGTGGTGATCAAGGCATCACCCTCGGACGGCCTCGCCCTCCGTGACGCGCACGCCGACATCACCCCCGGCTACCACATGGACAAGAGGCACTGGATCTCACTGCACCCCGGGGGGAGCCTCGGCCCCGACGTGGTCGAGGAGTTGGTCACGGAGTCCTACCGACTCGTGGTGGCCGGGCTCCCCAGCGCGCAGCGACCGGTCGAGCCGCACGCCTTCGGGCGCGGGCAACGCTGATCCGGCTCAGTTCACCGGAGCGGTCTCCGGCGAACCCTCGGGCGACACCGAGGACCCGGTGATCGAGCCGAGCCGCTCCTCGCCCAGCGAGCCCTCCACGGCGTCGGTCGCCGAGTCCGTGTTGACGGCTCCGGCCAGCGAGTCGCCCACCACGGGCACCCCGCCGATGACGGCGTCGACCGACCCCGGGACGTCCCCGCGCATCAGGAAGTCGACGGACTCCGCGACGGGCTTGACGACCATGCACACGACCCCGATGGGCGGCAGCGGGATGCCCGCCAGGTTGGCCGCCGTGCCGGCCACGGTGCCGACGCCACAGACGGCGCTGGCGACGGAACCGACCGGACCGGAGGTGTAACCGGGCAGCGAACCGGTGACGGAGGCCGGAAGCAGGTCGCCGGCGGAGCCGAGGCCGCCGCCGGTGTCCGCATCGGTGCCCGTTCCGGCGGACCCGGTGAGCGACGACGAGTCGAGGGCGCCCGACGACAGGCCGTCTGCGCTCTGGGCTGCGGCGGCGCCGGTCGAGAAGACGAGAAGTGCGGCGGCCAGCGCACCGGCGCAGGCGATGGATCTGGTCACAGTGATCTCCGAGCATGACGGGGGCGCGAGCCCCACGATGAGTTAAGGATTCTTGAGTCCATCACATATACGTCACGAGCGGGGCGGTGTTACGTCACGACCACCCCGTCGACACGTCACGACCACCACGTCGTCGCGTCACAACCTCCGCCCTGATGCCGTCCGCCCGCCCGGCGCCGGTCCGCACCGTTCGCGGGCGCGATCAGGGAGAGTGGAGCCATGACCGGGATCCCGACCACCCCCGCCGACCATTCGCTGGCAGACGTCATGCCGTCGATCGCCGCCTCGCTGGGCCTCGACCTCCGCAACCCACTGGCTCTCCCGCCCACGCGGGATACGGTGCTCGTCCTGGTCGACGGCCTCGGCGCCGAGCTCATCCGGCAGCACGCCGAGGTCGCCCCCACCCTCTCGGCGATGACCACGCGGATGATCTCCGCGGGGTTCCCCGCCACCACGGCCACGAGTCTGACCAGCCTGGCGGTGGGAGCGCCGTGTTCCCGCCACGGGATCGTCGGGTACAGCTTCGCGCTCCCGGACGAGGGTGCAGAGACACCTACCGTCTTCAACTCGCTCCGGTGGACCACGGGGTCGGCGGAGGGGCCCTCCGCACTGGACCGGTTCCCTCCCCGTGAGGTGCAGGTGCTGCCGAGTCTGCTCGAACTGCTCACCGAGGAGGGGGTCGACGTCACCTACGTCATGCGCGAGGACTTCCGGGCATCCGGACTCACCCGCGCCGCGTTCCGGGCGGAGGGCGAGTACCGCCCGGCGATCTCACTGCAGGAGATCCGCGAGGCGATACTCGGTGTCGTCGCCGCTCCCTCGACGTCCAGACGGTTCGTCTATTCCTACTTCGGAGACCTCGATCTCATCGGGCACATCCACGGTCCGGGCTCCCCGGAGTGGATCCAGTCGTTGCGCGAGGTGGACGCCTTCGTCGCCGACCTGGCGACGGATCTGCCCCCCTACTGCGGGATGCTCGTCACCGCCGACCACGGCATGGTGGCCGCGGAGACCGTGATCGATATCGATGCCACCCCGTCGCTCCTCGCGGACGTCGAGGCGGTCGCCGGCGAGGCCCGGGTACGGCACGTGCACGCACGGGCCGGGTCGGAGTCGGCGGTGTTGGCCGCCTGGCGCGAGGAGTTGGCGGGGCACGCGCGGGTGCTGAGCCGGGAACAGGTGCTGGACGAGCAGTTGTTCGGGCCGGGCCGGGAACATGCGGACCGTCTGGGTCACGTCATCGCGGTCGCCACCGGCGGCGTCATCCTCGCCCGCACCCACCACGAGAAGATGGAGTCGGGCCTCCTCGGTCATCACGGGGCCAATACCGCGGCAGAGCAGCACATCCCACTCATCCTGCGGTGAGCCGCCGGCCTGTTCAGCAGGTGACCAGCGTCGACGGGTCGCTGGTGGAGTCCAGCCAGCGACCGTAGGCGGGTGGCCCCATCGCTCGCACGTCTGCGCACAGCTCCTGCCGGGAGTACCCGGAAGCACGGTAGACGGCATAGATGACGTTGCCGTTCTCATCCCTCGCGCGCAGCGATGGGCACGCCATGTCGGTGCGTAAGTAGGACGCACCCGGGTTCCGCGCCAGTGCTGCAGCGATCTCCTGCGCGTACTCACCCGGGGTGACGGCGGAGTACAGGACCACGATCCCCCGGCCATCGCACGCGGGGCGGGACATCGGGACATTCAGTCCCAGATCGCCGGTCGGTGCGGCCGAGGACCGGCAGTCGTCCAGGACCGCGGCGATCTCGGCGGGCATGCCGTCGGCCTCCGCCTCCTGACGGCACGTTGTGGACGGGATCCCGGTGTATCGGTTCCAGCTCCCATCGACACGGCTCACTATGTACTGCGTATCCCCGGCGGGTTCGCCCTGCTGTACGAAGACGTGCGCCAGTGCCCACGCCCCCGCGCACCGGTCCACGTTGACGTTCCGACGGGCGATACCCGCCTCCCTCGCGATCTCGTCCGGGTCGCAGTCGGAGGTCCGTGCTGATGGAGAAGCGGTTGCAGCTGGCATCGTCTCAGGGACGGGGGACCCCGTAGCCGGTTCCACGGAGGTCGTCGTCGGCTCTGGCACCGCACCCGGTTCGCCGCCGTCCGAGGCGACGAGGTAGCCGGCCGCGCCGGCGAGGACGACGAGCAGCACCACGATGAGCCCACCCATCACCCACATGAGGCCGTTGCGAGAGCGAGCCTGTGGACCCGTTCCGTAAGCCTCCTGCCCCCACCCCCCGTCGTTGCCTCGGTGACCGTCCCAGCTGGAACCGTCCCAACCGGAGCCACCTGACGGATTGCTCATAGTCACCACCATCGACACTGCCGACGAGTCGGCCTACGTCCGGAGAATGACAGTCACTTTATCCACCTCGCGACCGGCAGCGCACCGCATTCTCAGGAGCCGAGCAGGACCGTCGTGAAGTCCTGCTCGTCGGGGTGGTCGAGCATCTCCCCCATCCGCTTCCGGTCGAAGGGCCAGAGATCGATCTCACCGCCGGCGGTCTGGTACCAGGACGTGCACCCGGTGTTCCACACCGTCGGTCCCATCGCCGCACCCACCGCGCGGGAGAACTCGGCGGTCGCCCGCTCGGTCACCTCGACCGCGTCGAGCTCGCCGAGCCGCCATCGCTCGATCCACTGCGCGATGTAACGCGAGGTGAGCTCTGCCGAGAACTGCAGTGGGATCGATCCGGTCGGCGAGTTGGGGCCGAGGACGGTGAAGAGATTGGGGAATCCCGGGATCGCGGTCATCCGGTATGCGCGCGGACCTGCGGCCCAGGCCTCATCGAGACTCAGGCCGTCGCGGCCGGTGATCCGCATGGGCCGCATGTACTCGTGGGTTCGGAAACCCGTGGCCAGCACGATCACGTCGACCTCGTGGTGGACACCGTCGCCGGTACGGATGCCGGTGGGCGTCACCTCGGAGATCGGACCCGTGACCAACTCCGCGTTGGGGGCGGTGATTGCGCGGTAGTAGGTACCCGAGACCACCTGGCGCTTGCACAGTGGTTCGTAGTCCGGGGTCAACGCCTCCCGGAGCCGACGATCGCGGACCTGCCGACGGAGACTCACGCGGGCGTAGGCCTGCACCGCGCGACGCCGCCAGGTCGGCTTGAGGACCACGTCCGCCAGGATCCCCGAGGCCCACAGGGCCGTCGCGTACATCCTCCGCTGCGATCCGGGTGACCGACGGAGCAGGGCGGTGAGCGGTGCGGGCTGCCGCACAGTCATCGGCGCCCACAGGATCCACTGCGGGGATCGGGCGAAGTGCAGAAGCCGTGACGCCTCCGGCTGCAGGGCGGACACGATCTGCACTCCCGTGGAACCGGAGCCGATCACCGCCACCCGGGACCCGCCGGTCTCCAGCCCGGGATCCCAGCGGGCGGTGTGGACGACCGGTCCGGCGAACGAGTCGAGCCCGTCGATATCGGGCACGTACGGGTGGTGCAGCACCCCGGTCGCGCACACCACGAAGTCCGCGTGCAGCACCTCCCCCGCTGCCGTCGTCACCGTCCAGGTGGCGGACTCGTCGTCGTACACGGCGTCCGTCACCTCGGTCCCGAGCCGCAGCCAGGCGTTCAGACCGACCCGGTCCACCACGTCCCGGTGGTACCGCTGGATCTCCTCCCCCGATGCCCAGACGTGTGACCAGTCGGCCTTGGGGGCGAACCCGAACTGGTAGAGCTGGGAGGGAACGTCGCAGGTCAGACCCGGATAACGGTTCCAGTGCCACACCCCACCGACGTCGGTGCCCTTCTCGCAGATCGTCACGTCGGTCAGCCCGGCCCGCATGAACGTGTGCGCGGCGGCTATCCCCGCGACCCCCGCGCCGATGATCACCACGCGGGGTTGGCGGAGATCGGTCACCACTCAGGTCTACCTCCTCGGGCGACCGGATGCGTCGACTCCCGCGGCCTCGTAGCGTCGGTGATATGCGTGAGCGCGCATGACACGACCAGCGAGAGGAGCCTGCCATGAAGGCGGTCACCTGGCACGGCAAGCGCGACGTCCGCGTGGACGAGGTACCCGATCCCAGGATCGAGGATCCCACCGACGCGATCGTCAGGATCACCAGCACGAACATCTGCGGATCCGACCTACACCTGTACGAGGTGCTCGGGCCGTTCATGAACGAGGGCGACATCCTCGGCCACGAGCCGATGGGGATCGTCGAGGAGGTGGGGTCCGGTCTCTCCGACCTGAAACCCGGCGACCGCGTGGTGATGCCGTTCCAGATCTCGTGCGGCCACTGCTACATGTGTGACAAGGGCCTCAATACTCAGTGCGAGACCACCCAGGTCCGTGACCAGGGTATGGGCGCGGCACTGTTCGGGTACTCCGAGCTGTACGGCAGCGTCTCGGGCGGTCAGGCCGCGTACCTGAGGGTCCCGCAGGCCCAGAACACCACCATCCAGGTGCCGCACGAGCACACCGACGACCGGTACCTGTACCTGTCCGACGTGCTGCCGACGGCCTGGCAGGCGGTCGAGTACGCGCAGATCCCCGACGGCGGGACGGTCGTCGTCCTGGGGTTGGGACCGATCGGCGACATGGCCGCCCGGATCGCCGCCCACCGCGGACACCGCGTCATCGGAGTGGACCCGGTCGCGGAGCGCCGGGCCCGGCAGGCGCACCGGGGTGTCGAGGTACTCGACCCCTCCGAGCTCCCCGGTGAGCTGGGCGACGTGATCCGCGACATGACCGACGGCCGCGGGCCGGACTCCGTGATCGACGCGGTGGGGATGGAGGCACACGGGTCCCCCGTCGCCACGGCGGCCCACGCGGCCGTGGGGATGCTCCCGAAGTTCCTGGGCAAGAAGATGATGGAGCACTCGGGAGTCGACAGGCTCGCCGCGTTCTACTCCGCCATCGACATCGTGCGCCGCGGTGGGACCATCTCGCTGTCCGGCGTGTACGGCGGTGTCGCCGACCCGTTGCCGATGCTGACGATGTTCGACAAGCAGCTCACGCTCAAGATGGGGCAGGCCAACGTCAAGCGCTGGGTGCCGGACATCATGCCGCTGCTCACCGATGCCGACCCGCTGGGCGTGGACGACTTCGCCACGCACCGGCTCCCACTGTCGGACGCCCCCCACGCTTACGAGATCTTCCAGAAGAAGCAGGACGGGGCCGTGAAGATCGTCCTCACGCCGTGAGTCCGGGGACGGGCGGGATGCGGATGGGTAGGTTGCGGATATGACCGAACTGTCCCGACTCCTGCTCGTCCGCCACGGGCAGAGCGTGGGGAACATCGCCGACGACGAGGCCCGGGCCGCCGGGGCGCACCGCCTCGACCTGGACTACCGGGACGCCGACACACCCCTGTCGGATACCGGGTTCACGCAGGCGTCGGCGGTCGGCGCGTGGCTCGCCGACCTGCCGGAGGAGCACCGACCCACGGTGTGGTTGACCTCCCCGTACCGGCGCGCGGCGGACACCGCCGCCGCCGCGCTGGAGGCCGCCCGCCTGGACGCCACTCTCCTCACCGACGAGCGGCTGCGCGAGCGTGACCTCGGGATCCTGGACGGATTCACCGGACACGGTATCCGTGACCGCTTCCCGGAGGAGGCGGAGCGGCGCGACCGGATCGGGAAGTTCTACTACCGGCCCCCGGGCGGTGAGAGCTGGACGGACGTGGTCCTCCGCGTGCGTTACCTGCTCACCGACCTGCGCCAGCAGTACGCCGGTGAACGGTTGTGCGTCTTCAGCCACCAGGCGGTGATCATGGGGTTCCGGGTGGCGCTGGAGCAGATGGCCGAGCAGGACATCCTCCACGTGGACCGGGCGGACCCCCTACCCAACTGCTCGGTCACCACGTACCGGCACGGCGGCGCGGCGCTGGAACTCGAGCGGTACGCCGACACCACGGCCGTGGAGCGGGCCGCGGCACCGACGACCCGCGAGGGATCCGCGGCGGACGAGGACGGCCGGTGAACGGCGGTCCGTCGGAGAAGGAGATCGTCCTGACCTCCCACCGTCTGCGGGGCTGGGCTCTTCCCGCGCCGGGCGGCGGCAAGGAGAGCCGGGGCCGGGTGCTCGTGGTGGGAGGCGGTCGCACGACCCCGGGCGGGGTGCTCCTCGCCGCGGAGGCCGCGCT
>NZ_JAALEA010000075.1 GCF_014145145.1 Dietzia cercidiphylli | reverse complement strand
GCCCGGGCCGGGGCCGTGGCGGCCCGCGGACGGGGTGCCGCGGCCCCCCGGTAGCGTTACCCGCATGCGCATCGGAATGGCTCTCAACTACAGCGGCGGCTTCGCCGAGACGGCCGCGGAGGCCGCGGACCTCGAGCGGGCGGGGCTGGACATCGCGTTCGTCCCCGAGGCCTACTCGTTCGACGCGGTGAGCCAGCTCGGGTACCTCGCGGCCAAGACCTCGACCATGGAGCTGGCCTCGGGCATCCTGCAGATCTACACCCGCACACCCACCCTGACTGCCATGACCGCCGCCGGGCTGGACTTCGTCTCCGACGGCCGCTTCATCCTGGGCCTCGGCGCCTCCGGCCCGCAGGTCGTCGAGGGCTTCCACGGCGTGCGCTACGACGCGCCGCTGGGCCGCACGCGCGAGGTCATCGAGATCTGCCGCAAGGTGTGGCGCCGGGAGAAGCTCGTGCACGACGGGGCCAAGTACCAGATCCCGCTGCCCGCCGACCAGGGCACGGGCCTGGGCAAGCCGCTCAAGCTCATCAACCACCCGGTGCGCGAGAACATCCCCATCGTGCTGGCGGCGCTCGGGCCGAAGAACGTGCAGCTGGCCGCCGAGATCGCCGATGGCTGGCAGCCGATCTTCTTCCACCCCGAGAAGGCCCACCTCGCGTGGGGTGAGCCGCTGGCCAAGGGGCGTGAGAAGCGCGATCCCTCTCTCGGAAAGCTCGAGGTCTACGCCGGACCCCCGCTGGCGATCTGCGAGGAGAACGAGGTGCCGGGCTACCTGGACTTCGTGCGCCCGCACCTGGCCCTCTACATCGGTGGGATGGGCGCCCGCGGCAAGAACTTCTACAACGAGCTCGCGTGCCGCTACGGCTACGAGGACGAGGCCGCCCGCATCCAGGACCTGTACCTGGACGGCAAGAAGGACGAGGCCGCGGCCGCGGTGCCCGACGAGCTGGTCCGGTCGGTCTCGCTGATCGGCCCCGAGTCGTACGTGGCCGAGCGGGTCGAGGCGTTCCGCGAGGCCGGGGCCACCACCCTCACGGTCGTACCGATGGCGATGGACGCCCCCGGCCGGATCCGGTTGGTGGAGCGGTTCCGCGCGCTCTGCTGAACCCCTGGCACGACGAACGCCGGCACGACGAACGCCGGCACGACGAACGCCCCGCGGCGGTGGCTGCGGGGCGTTCGTCGTATCGGGAGTGGGGTATCGGGGGCGCGTCGCGCGGTCAGGTGAGGTCGACGACCACGTTCTTCAGCACGGGGGCGTCGTCCCGCTCGGCGGCCGTGGCCGCCACGAGCAGTCGCGAGCCGTCCTCCCACACGCGGACGCGCATGGTCTCGCCGGGGAAGAAGATGCCGCCGAACGTCACGCCGTAGCCGCGGACCCGCTCGACGTCGCCGCCCAGGACTTCGTCCACGACGGCCCGCAGCACCATGCCATAGGAGCACAGACCGTGGAGGATCGGGCGCGGGAACCCGGCCGCCTCGGCGAACGCGGGATCGGAGTGCAGGGGGTTGCGGTCCCCGCAGAGGCGGTAGAGCAGCGCCTGCTGGGGCAGGCTCGCGACCTCGATGGTGTGGTCGGCGTCCCGCTCGGGGTACTGCACCTTCTCGGAGGTCCCGCGCTCGCCACCGAAGCCTCCCTCGCCACGGGCGAAGATCCCGGATCGAGAGGTCCACAGCTTCTCACCCTCGGCGGAGACCGTCTCGGACTCCTGGATGATCACCGCGGCCGAACCCTTGTCCTGGATCTCGGCGATCCTGGTCGTGGTGACGGCGGTGCCGTCCGCGGGGATCGGGCGGTGCAACTCGACCGACTGGCTACCGTGCACGACCTTGGCCAGGTCGATCTCGACCCCGGGGAACGACACCCGCGGCGCCTCGGTGACGTTCATCGTGGCGGCGACGGTGGCGAACGACGGCAGCACCTTGGGGCGCAGGTCGTCCACGTAGTCCAGCCCGGCGGTGTCCATCGGGTCCCCGGCCGCGCCGACTCCGAGCGCGTAGAGCGCCACGTCCGAGGCGGTCCAGGAGAACTCCTGCGAGGGAAGCTCGGCCCCCAGGGCAATCGAGAGGTCGATCGGCACGGTCAGACTCCCGTCTTGTCGGTGGTGGTCGGTTCGGTGGTGGTGGACCCGGCGGCGGCGCCGGCCAGCATGTGCTCGACCGCGAGGTACCCGAAGACCATCGCGGGGCCGATGGTCGCCCCGGGCCCGGCGTAGGTGTGGCCCATGACCGGCGACGACGCGTTGCCGGCGGCGTAGAGCCCCTGGATCACGGAGCCGTCCGAGCGGAGGACGCGGCCGTGGACGTCGGTGTTCGCCCCGCCCTTTGTCCCGAGGTCCCCGGGCACCATCTTGGCGGCGAAGAACGGTGCCTTGCGGACGGGACCGAGGCTCGGGTTGGGCTTGTTGGTGGGGTCGCCGTAGTAGTGGTCGTACCCCGAGACGCCCCGCTGGAAGTCCTCGTCCACGCCTCTCTCGGCGAAGCCGTTGAACCGGGCGGCCGTCTTCTCCAGCGCGTCCGCCGGGACGCCGATCAGTCCGGCGAGCTCGGCGAGCGTGTCGGCCTTGTGGAAGTTCTCCGTCTCGAGCCACTTCTTCGGCAGCGGCTGCTTCGCCTGCAATCCGGCGAAGAGATACCGGTTCTTGTACTCCTGGTCGAAGATGATCCAGGCCGGGACGTTCTCGCCCTCGGCGCCCTGCTGGTCGGCGGGGGCCTGCCCGTACTCCCCGCCGTACATCCGGTGCCCGGCCTCGACGTACGGCAGCGACTCGTTCATGAACCGCTCGCCGCGCGAGTTGACGAGGAACGAACAGGGCAGCGAGCGCTCGGCGAGCGCGAACCACGGACCGCGGGGGAGCAGGATCGTGGGACCCCACCAGGCGTCCTCCATGAAGGCCAGTTCCGCCCCCACCTTCTCCATGTACTCGATCCCCTCACCGGTGTTGCCGGCGGCGCCGACCGTCCACGAGGTGGGGATGGGCTGACGCTGGTACTTGTCCCGCATCTCCTGGTTGTGCTCGAACCCGCCCGAGCCGATGATCACGCCACGTCGGGCGCGGAGGGTCTGCTCCTCGCCGCCGCGGGTCACGGTGATGCCCACGACCCGCTCGTCCAGCCCGCTGCCCTCGGTGACCAGCCCGGTCATCGGCGTGTTGAGCCACACCGGGACACCCGCGTCCAGGAGGCCCTTGCGCATGGCGGCGATGAGCGCGCGGCCCATGCCCACCATGTTGGCCCCCCGGGCCTTCGCCAGCAGCATGCGCATCGTCACACGGACGGAGCGCCGGAAACCCTTGGTGGTGGGGCGCTGGAGGAGGTTGAGCCAGCGGTAGTCGGACTGCTTGACCACCATGTTCGCCGGAGCCTTGGCGTAGGGGGGCTCGAGCCGCGCGGCCTCGGAACCCAACTGGCGCAGGTCGAACGGCTTGGGCTCGACGGATCTGCCGCCGAGTCGTCCTCCCGGGGACTCGGGGTAGTAGTCCGAGTAGTCGACCACCCACTCCATCTCGAGGGGGGAGTTGGCGAGGACGAAGTCCAGGACCTCGGGGCCGCGGTCGACGTACGCGTCGATCCGTTCCGGGGGCACGACGTCGCCGACGATCGCCCGGAGGTAGGTCCGGGCGGCCTCCGGGGTGTCCTGGACGCCGTCCCGTCGGAGGACGGAGTTCCCCGGGATCCACACGCCGCCGCCGGAACGGGCGGTGGAGCCGCCATAGTGCGGTGCTTTCTCCACGAGGACCACGCTGAGGCCCTTCTTCGCTGCTGCGAGGGCGGCCGTCATGCCTGCTCCACCGCTACCGACGACGACGACGTCGAACTCCTGGTCTGCCATGTAGAACACGTTATAGAACCGGGGGCTCGAGCGCCACACGGTCGAGGTAGCATCCCGGTCATGCTCAATGAGGAGACCCGCGCCACACTCGCCCAGCGACTCTGGGACGCCGAGGCCGACGTGGCGCCCATCGCGCCGCTCACCGCCGACCATCCCGAGATGACCCCGGATGACGCGTTCGAGATCCAGCTCGTCAACATCCGCCGCAAGCTCGAGGCGGGCGCGGTGGTCACCGGTCACAAGGTGGGTCTTGCCTCCAAGGCCATGCAGGAGATGATGGGCGTCGACGAACCCGATTACGGCCATCTCCTCGACACGATGGAGTACCCGGAGGGGGCGCCGGTCGAGGCTGCCCGGTTCTGCTTCCCGCGCGTCGAGGTCGAGGTGGGCTTCATCCTCGGCGCCGACATCCCGCCGGAGGGGTGCTCGCAGGAGGAGGCCGCCGCCGCCATCGAGTGGGTCGTGCCCTCGATCGAGCTGATCGACTCGCGCATCCGCGACTGGAAGATCACCCTGCCCGACACGATCGCCGACAACGCGTCGTCCTGCGGGTATGTCGTCGGGCAGCAGCGCGTGCGGCTGACGGACCTGGACGTCGCCGCGATCGATGCGACCCTCTACAAGAACGGCGAGTTCCTCGCGTCCGGCCGCTCCGACGCGGTCCTGGGCAACCCGCTCAATTCGGTGGGCTGGTTGGCCTCGACGGTCGCCAAGTTCGGCGTCCGCCTGCGCAAGGGAGACGTGATCCTGCCCGGCACCGCGATCCGCGCGATGGACGCCGCGCCCGGCGATTCCTTCCGCGCCGAGTTCGCGGGCCTGGGGGACGTGACCATGGAGTTCCGCTAGCGCGGGGGTGCAGCCAGTGCGGGGGTTCGGCTGCGGCGCTCACGTTCCCTCGGCCCTCGTCACGTCCGGTCCGTCGCCATCGCGCGACTGGCGGCCGCGGCCACCCTGGTGACCAGTGGCTCCAGTCGAGTGAGTGCCGCACTGTCCGCCGCGCTAGCGGAGAGCGCCGCCACCGCTCGTGTTCCGCAGGCGCCGTCCTCGTCGTCGTCGAACACGGGCGCGGCCACGCAGTAGAGGCCGGGCGTGAGCTCGGCGCGATCCACCGATCGCCTTCTGCGCCGGATCTCCGCCAGCTCCACGGCGAGCGCATCCGGCGAGGTGAGCGTGGTGTCGGTCCAGGCGATCAGCGGGCCCTGCGACACCCGCTCGGCGGCGGCGTCGTCGAACGCCAACATCGCCTTGCCCACTCCGGTGCAGTACGCCGGAAGCCCGCCGCCGATCCGCGACGGTGATGGGATCGGCCGCGGACCGTGCAGCTTATTGAGGTACACCACCTCGTCACCGTGCAGCGTGGCCAGGTGCACCGTTGCCCGGGTCGCCTCGAAGAGGTGCGCGAGGAACGGTGTGAGTACGCGGCGGGTCCGCTCGTATGCCGGCGAGGCAGGAATCGGATCCAGCTCATGCACCAGCGGCCCCAGTCGATAGCGCTGGCCGATTCGCGTGACCGCATCGTTTCGCTCGAGTGCGGTCAGGAGGCGAAGGGTCGTGGACTTGGCCAACCCGGCCTCGCGGGAGATCTCGCTCAGTGTCAGGCCGGTTCCCGCCGCCGTCACCCGCAGTACGTCGAAGGCGCGGTCGACGGGGGAGACGGGCGGTTCGGTCATGCGGTGAGTGTAGCGCGGAGGTCCGACATCGAGTGACGGATGATCCGAACACTTGCGCGAGTGAAGTGGTGACGTTAGAGTAGTACATATGTTCGATACAGGCGCCGCGGGGGGAGGGTGGTCGGTAATGAGTGCGACGACGACGAGTTCGGCGGCGTTCGGGGCGCTTCGCGCCGTGCCGGAGGCTCTCGACACGTTGGGCGCCGAGGCGTTGAGCGAGGTGGCGCGGTCGGCCACTCTGGCGCAGAACCTCGCCGCGGCCACCCGACTGCAGGCCGCGCATCACCTCGTGGAGGCGATGGGCCGGCTCGACGAGGCCACCCACGATGACAAGGTGCGTCCGCGTCCGGCGTTTGCCCGCCTGGATCCGGCTGATCGGGCGCGTGATCACCTGGCGGCGGCGATGTCGCTGACCGGGTGGCACGCCGGGCGTCTGGTGACCGCCGGGGTGCAGATCCACACCCGCCTTCCGCTGCTGCGCAAGGCCGTCGATCGGGGACTGTTCCCTGAGCAACTGGCCATCGACACCGCCTGCCGGCTGGCCGACATCCCCGATGAGATCATCGCGGCAGTGGAATCAGAGGTCATCGGAGCCCTGTGCCGGGACCTGGACGGCGGCCACCGGCCCAGTCGCGCAGCGTTGGACACCGCGGTCGACGCATCAAGGGAACGTCACGACTCCCGGGCCGCCCAGGACGCGGTCGACGCCGCGGTCGAGCAGCGCACCGTCCGGTTCCGCCCCGGCCGCGACGGC
>NZ_JAALEA010000074.1 GCF_014145145.1 Dietzia cercidiphylli | reverse complement strand
ACGATCGCGTTGCGCCGCAGCAGGAACCCGGCCGCGCCGATGGTGAACAGTACGGCCGAGAGGTAGAGGTAGTTCTCCGGGTTCACGGTCGTCCCCCCTCGGCAGGTCCCGCCGTACCGCCGGCCCCCGGATCGTCTCCGGGTCCCAGTTCCCTGCCGCCGCCGTGCCGGCGAAGGACCTCGCTCACCGAGTCGGTGGAGTCCGAGCCGTCGGGCAGCCGGGCCGGCATGTCGGCGGAGTTGCGCCGCGCGTACACGCCGGGGCTGGGCAGCGGCGTCACGCGGGCGTGGCCGTCGTGCTGCCAGTCCAGGAAGCGCTGCTCGGACATCTCGCGCTGGGTCCGGCGGCCGGAGAATCGTTCGCGGTGCGCCAGCACCATGGCGCCCAGGGTGGCGATGATCAGCAGCACCCCGGTGAGTTCGAACGCCCACACGTGGCGGGTGAACAGCAGCTCGGCCAGGGCGGGCACGTCGTTGTGGTCGGCGCCGAAGCCGGTGAAGGGGGGCAGCTCCGCGCGGGCGAGGCCGGTCGCCAGGAGGACCCCGAAGCCGAGACCGGCGACGATCGCGGCCACGCGGTGTCCGCGGATCCGCTCCACCAGGGACTCCGAGGACTCCACGCCGATGAGCATCACCACGAACAGGAACAGCATCATCACCGCGCCGGTGTAGACGACGATCTGGCCGACGCCCAGGAACACCGCACCCTGCGCCATGTACAGCACGGCCAGGGCGACCATCGTCATGGCCAGGCACAAGGCGGAGTAGACCGCCTTCTTGGCGGAGACCACCCCGAGTGCGCCGACGACGACGACGACCGCCAGCACCCAGAACAGGACCGACTCCCCGGTGGACACCGGCGCCCCGGCCATCAGGACCCGTCCCCGTGTGTGGGCGCACCCTGGGTCGGCGGGGCGGCCTCGCCCGGTGCCGCCCCGTGGGGTGCGCTCTGCGCCGCGCGGAGGACGTCGCCGCGGTAGTAGTCGGCGTGCGTCGTGCCCGGGGCCATGTCGTGCGGGGCGGGGACCATCCCGTCGAGCATCGGCCCCAGCAGGTCCTGCTTCTCGTAGATGAGTCCGGCCCGGTCGTCGCCGACCATCTCGTACTCGTTGGTCATGGTCAGCGCGCGGGTCGGGCAGGCCTCCACGCAGAGGCCGCACCCGATGCAGCGCAGGTAGTTGATCTGGTAGATCCGCCCGTAGCGCTCGCCCGGGGAGTAGCGCTCGTCCTCGGTGTTGTCGGCGCCCTCCACGAAGATCGCGTCCGCCGGGCAGGCCCACGCGCACAGCTCGCAACCGATGCACTTCTCGAGGCCGTCGGCATAACGGTTGAGCTGGTGGCGGCCGTGGTAGCGGGGAGCGGTGGGGACCCTCTCCTCCGGGTACTGCTCGGTGTGCTTCTTGCGGAACATCGTCGCGAACGTCACACCGAACCCGGCGATCGGCTCGAGGATCCTCGGAACCCTAGGCATTGCGGCCCTCCTCCGATGCGGTGCGCTGGGGTGATGCGGTGTTCTCGGGCGAGGGCGTGCGCCGGGGTGGTGCAGTGGGCCGGGCCAACGCCGCGCGCTGGTGGGGCAGCGGCGGGACGGGGAACCCGCCCGCCACCGGGTCGAAGGGCGCCGGGTCGAGGGCGTCCTCGCGGCGGGGGCGGGGACCGATCCGGGCGCGCAGCGCGATCACGATCACGGCAGCGGCGATCACGCCGGCGGTCACCAGCGCGATGGTCAGACCGTCGTAGCCGGCGTTCGAGAACGCCCGGATGCTCGCGACGGCCATCACCCATGCCAGGGAGACGGGGATGAGCACCTTCCAGCCGAAGCCCATGAACTGGTCGTAGCGCAGCCTCGGCAGGGTGGCGCGCAGCCAGATGAACAGGAACATGAAGCCCCACACCTTGATCACGAACCACAACAGCGCCCACCACCCGGAGTCCGCGCCGTCGATCAGGGAGAACGGCAGCGGGGCCTGCCAGCCGCCGAGGAACAGGGTGGCCGCCAGGGCCGAGACCGTGGTCATGTTGACGTACTCGGCCAGCATGAACATGGCGAACCGCAGCGACGAGTACTCGGTGTGGAATCCCCCGACCAGTTCGCCCTCGGCCTCGGGGAGGTCGAAGGGCGCCCGGTTGGTCTCGCCGACCATGGAGATCACATAGATGAGGAACGAGGGCGCCAGTAGGAACACGAACCAGACCTCGGACTGAGCGGCGACGATCCCCGAGGTCGACATGGTCCCGGCGAACAGGAACACACCGACGAAGGACAGGGCCATGGCGATCTCGTAGCTGATCACCTGCGCCGTGGACCGCAGCCCACCGAGCAGGGGATAGGTGGAGCCGGAGGACCACCCGGCCAGCACGATGCCGTACACGCCGATCGAGGTGACGGCCAGGATGTAGAGCACTCCCACGTTCAGGTCGGTGAGTTGCAGCGGCGTCCGGTACCCGAAGATCGAGACCTCGGGCCCGAAGGGGATCACGGCGAACGCCATGAACGCCGGGATCACCGCGATGACCGGGGCGAGCAGAAAGATCGGCTTGTCGACCCCCGCGGGGATCAGTCCCTCCTTGAGGGCGATCTTGACGCCGTCGGCGAGGCTCTGCAGCATGCCCAGCGGACCGACCCGGTTGGGTCCGACGCGCATCTGCATCCAGGCGATGACCTTGCGCTCGAGGTAGATCGCGGCGAGCACCGTCACCACGAGGAACACGAAGACGGCGAGCACCTTGATCAGCATCAGCCACCAGGGGTCGATGCCGAAGGCGGACAGGTCCGAGTATCCGTCCGAGGTCACGGGGCCACCTCCCCGGCGCCGATCCGGACGACGTCCCCCGCAGCCGCGGCGAGCGTGGCGTTGACGGTCGACCCGGGTGAGTTCTGCGGTAGCCACACCACGCGATCGGGCATCTCGGTGACCGCGCAGGGCAGCGTGATGGACCCGCTGTCCGTGGAGACCGTCACCGGTTCGCCGTCCGAGGCGCCGACCTCGAGGACTGTGGCCGCGGAGAGCCTGGCCACGGGGGTCCTGGCCGTCCCGGCCAGGTGCGGTTCGCCGTCCTGCATCCGCCCCGAGTCCAGCAGCATCCGCCAGGTGGCCAGGACGGCCTGCCCGGCGGCGGGCTCGGGGATCCGGTCCCGGTCCGGGCGAGCCGACCTCGTCGTCGTCGCGGTCGTGGCCTCCTCCTCGCGCGCCCCCCCGACCGTCCCACCGACGGGCGCCCGCGGGCCCAGGGTCTCGCTCACGGTCGCCAGTTCTCGCCGGACGGACTCGACGTCGGTGAGGCCGAACCAGGCGCCCATCTCCTCGGCGAGAGCGTTCAGGACCCGGTGGTCGGGGAGGGCGTCACTGCGGGTCAGCGCGGCGGCGAAGGGTCGCTCGCGGCCCTCCCAGGTGAGGAAGGTGCCGGCCTTCTCGGCCACGGGCGCGACCGGCAGGACCACGTCGGCGCGGTCGCTGATCTCGCTCCGGCGCAGCTCGATGCTCACCACGAACCCGGCCGCGTCGATCGCGGCGAGGGCCGCGCGGGGGTCGGCCAGG
>NZ_JAALEA010000073.1 GCF_014145145.1 Dietzia cercidiphylli | reverse complement strand
GGCGGCCCCCGACGAGCCGCAGCAGACGATGGACCGCGCGGTCGCCGAGGCCGCGCGGATGGCCACCGGAGGCGACACCGTACTGCTCGCCCCCGCCGCCGCGTCGATGGACATGTTCACCGACTACGGCCACCGCGGGCGCAGCTTCGCGCTCGCCGTGGGCCGGGTCGCCGGGAGGTAGGGCATGGCACTTCACGAACCCGCTCGCCGGGACGACGCCGACGAGGCCGGCGCCGCGACCCGGCCCGATCTGTTGGGGCGCATCGCCGCGCCACTGGCCGCGATCAACCGTGCGCCGCTGACCTCGTACCACGTGGTCATGGTGGTCACCGCCCTGCTCACCGTGATCGGCCTGGGGATGGTGCTGTCGAGCTCCAACGTCCTCGCCTTCTCCGGTGGCGGCACGCCGTTCGACATCTTCCTGCGCCAGGCCGTGTTCGTCACGATCGGCTGGGTGGGGTTCGTGGTGGCCCTGCGCATGCGGTTCGAGCTGCTGCGGGCTGCCGCGCTGCCGATGCTCCTGGTGTCCATCGGTCTGCTCATCGCCGTGCTGATCCCCGGTGTGGGCATGGAGATCAACGGCTCCCGCGGGTGGATCGACCTCGGCTTCTTCGCGATCCAGCCCGCCGAGATCGCCAAGTTCGCGTTCATCATCTGGGCGTCGTCGGTGGTGGCCAAGCGCATCCGCACCGGGTACTGGCTCGACCTGCTTTTCCCGGCCATCGTGGGGTACGGGGTGGTCGCCGCCCTCGTCGTCGTCGCCCCCGACCTCGGCATGGCCACGGCGGTGACCATCGCATTCCTGTGCGTGCTGTGGTTCTCCGGGTACCCCACCCGGCACTTCGTGTGGGTGATCGCGTTCGGCACCGTCGTGTTCGGCGTCCTCGCCGTGACGTTCGCCTACCGCTTCGAGCGCGTCCGGACCTTCTTTAACACCTTCGTCGGTGACTTCTCGAACCCCCAGGGTTCGGCCTACCAGTCGTATCAGGGGATGCTCTCGCTCGCCGAGGGCGGCCTGTTCGGGGTGGGCCTGGGGCAGTCCAGCGCCAAGTGGTTCTACCTCCCGGAGGCGACCAACGACTTCATCTTCGCCATCATCGGGGAGGAGCTCGGCTGGTTCGGCGCCGCCGTGGTCGTCACGCTGTACCTGGCGCTGGGGTGGGCCGGCATGCGCGTCGCGCTGCGGTCGGCGGACCCGTTCCGTCGCCTGCTGGCCGGCACGATCACCACGACGATCGTGCTGCAGGCGTTCATCAACATCGGGTACGTGGTGGGTCTGCTCCCGGTCACCGGCCTCCAGCTGCCCCTCATCTCCAACGGTGGCACCTCGGCGGTCGTGACCCTGGCCTCCCTCGGTCTCCTCGCCAACTGCGCCCGCCACGAGCCCGAGGCGATCTCGGCGATCCTCAGCTCCCCGGAGCGACGCCGGCGTCGCT
>NZ_JAALEA010000072.1 GCF_014145145.1 Dietzia cercidiphylli | reverse complement strand
CGGCGGACCGGGCCCCCGCGGCCAGCGCGTCGAGCGGACGCTCGCGACGGTCATGCCCCGTCGGAGGAGGCGGTGACTGGTCGACCCCCGCCCACAGCACCTTGGCCCGCTCGACCGAGGGGAACGCCCCCGCCCCGGCCAGCCGCAGTCGGAACGGCTCGTGCCTGCGGGCGACCGCGCCGAGCCTGTCGGAGAGGTCGTCGATCCGCCACTCGTCGACATCCGGGCAGAAGGTCAGCGTGAGGTGCCACTGCGAGGGGGCGGTCCACGCCGGTCCCGGGCGTGGCTCGAGGAACCGCTCGAGCTCCTCGCGGACCTCGTCCGGCGGCAGGACCGCGACGAACATCCGATGACCCATACGCGCCCGACTCCCCTCTGCACCTCTCACACCACGGTGGTCCACCACGCGCCCAGCCACAAGCCCAGCAGGGCGGCGGCGACCGCGACGAGCATCGTGCCCACCGCGTAGGTCACCGCCATCAGGCGGCGACCCTCCCTGGCGAGGCGGACCGCGTCGAAGCTCGCCGTGGAGAACGTGGTGTACCCGCCGAGCACCCCGGTCCCCACGAGCGTCGCGGCGACGCCCGGACCTGCTGCCGAGGAGTGGCCGACCGTCGAGTTCACCGCCAGCAGCCCGAGCACCAGACCGAGGAGCAGCGAACCGGACACGTTGATGAGGAACGTGGCCAGGGGGAAGGCGCCCCGCCACCGCCGGGTCACGGCCACGTCCACGGAGTACCGCAGCGCCGAACCGACCGCGCCGCCCAGCGCCGCCCAGCCGATCACCGCCGCGCTCATCGCGTCGACCCCCGCTCGCCGTCGACGGCGGAGTCGGCCTCTGAGCCGGCGTCCCGATCATCCGCGCGCGCGGTCAGGAGCGCCGCCGTGCCGACCCCCGCCAGGGTGGCCAGCGCGCCGAGCAGCAGGGTCACCAGGACATAGGCCGCGGCGACCGTCGCGTCACCGTCCCAGAGCAGCTCGGCGGCGTGTTCGGTCACGGCGGAATAGGTCGTGAAGCCCCCGCACACCCCGGTGCCCAGGAGGAGTCGGACCCCGGCTCGTCGTCGTTCCCCCAGGCGCTCACCGGAGGCGGCCAACCACTCCAGCACCAACCCCAGCAGGAAGGCGCCGAGCACGTTCACGGCGAGCGTCGCGCCGAGGGGGGTGCCGGGGAGCATCACGGCCACGGTCGCACGCAGCGCGGAACCCACGGCCCCGCCCAGCGCCACCAGCCCCACTGCGACCGGAAGACTCACGACGGGCGGCCTCACACCGAGAGTCCGGCCTCCAGTGCGGCCTCGAGGCCCGCGCGGTCGCCGGAGATCTCCAGCCCCGCGTCGTCGGCGCCGACCCGGCCCCACAGCAGGAGCGCGAGCGACTCGGGCGAACCCGACACCTCGACCTCCCCGGCCCCCTCGGCACCGGGCAGATCCCACTCGAGGGCGCCCGGGGCCGTCGCACCCACCGGTTCGGCGCCCGTCGCCAGACCCTCGGGCGCGTGGAGCACCGCGCGCAACCGGATCGTCACGGGCAGGGGGCCGCGGGAGCCCTTGTGCGGGTACATCACGGCGCAGAACTCGTCGATCGTGTCCACGGCCACGTCCTCCGGAAGCGGCGTCGTGGCCGAGGGCCCGCCCAGCGCGTTCTCCAGGTCCCACCGGTGCAGCGCGGTCTCGTGGAGCTGACGCCGGAGCCAGAACGTCGCGGGCCCCGGGCCACCGAAGGTCCACGTGGGGGCGTCGACGTCGGTCTCCGTGAAGGTCTCGAGCATCCCCGAGGCCTGGGACGCATACCAGTCGGCGAGCGCGGCAGCGCCCGCCGACGCCGGCGGGGCGGACTTCATCGCGTCGCCCAGGCCCCGCGAGCGCTCGTGCGGGTTCCCGTCGCGCACCGTGACGCCGCCCCACCGGTTGACGGCGCCGAGGTGGGTGACGAGGTCGTGCACCGTCCACTCCGGGCACGACGGCACAGGGGCGGTCGGGTCGACGGCTGCCGAGTCGCCGCCGCCGGCGAGCGCGAACCGCACCAGACCGACCTGGGCCTCGATCGCGTCGAGCATCCGCTCCCGCGTCAACCTCGCGCTCATACGCGCGTCGCCGCCTCGTTCGATCCGATCGATCCGCTGTCCTCGGTGCCCGCTCGGCGCCGGGTGAAGTCGATCTGCCGTCCCGCGTTGGACACGGCCACCACGGTGCCGGTGCCGAACACGCCGTCGCGGTCGAACAGCGAGGCGCTGCCCACCGCCACCCCGGAGTCGCTGAGGTGCTCGTCGGCCTCGATGCCGATGTCGCCCGACCGGGGCAGGCGGGCCAGCGCCACGGTGAGATCGGCGTTGATGAAGCCGATGCCCTCGTCACCCCAGTGGGACATGAGGCTGGTGGACTCGGCCAGGGTCACGGCCCGCTGGAACGGGGTCGCGGCCTCACCGGCCACCACGTCCAATGGATGCAGCCAGAACCGCTTGCGCTGGTCGTTCTGGTGCGCGCTCATGTCGCGACTCCACGCCTCCCCCTCGTCGCCGCTGCCGAAGAACACGTTCGACCCCGGCCGGTTCTCGGTGGGGTCCGCCTCCGGCGGGGCCCCCACCCGTCGTCCCGAGCGCCACACATTTCCCGGTGGCTGCTCGCCGCGGCGCAACTGCACGAGGGTGCCCCGGGCGACCAACTTCCCCTCCTGCAGCATCCGGACGTCCGCGACCCGGATGCGGTTGCCGGCCCGGACCTCCTCCGTCACCGCGACCAGCGGCTCGGTGCGGACGGGCGCGAAGAGGTCCACGGTGAGCCGGGCGGGCTGGAACCCCTCCGCCCCGTGCTCGGCCTCGAGAGCGCGGGCCGAGGCCACCACGACCGCGGGCCCGTTGACCATGGTCTCCGACCAGGCGCTGCGCGCGTACCTGGTGGGGATGTACGCCCCCGACTCGTCGAGGGTGAAGAACGAACGCTCGCTCATGAGGTCAGCCCACCATTCCGATAGAAGAAGTTGCGGGTCCGGCAGCTGTGGCCGGGCGGACTCCGCCGGCGGCCCAGGACCGCAGGATCGCCGCGAGCTGCGTCTCGAAGTACTGCTCGGCGCTCGGCGACTCACGCCACACGCTGAGTTCCAGTGACACGACCCCGTGGAGCGAGGCCCAGATCGCGGTGGCCGCCTCGTGCACGTCGGTGGCCCGGAAGACCCCCTCGTCCACCAGCGCGTCGACGATCTCCAGCAGCGGTTCCCTCCACTGCGGGTCGCGCGACTGCGGGTCGCGGCGGTCGGCGCCGACGCGGGGTGAACGGACGGGCTCCCCCACGACGAGCGCGTACAGCCCCTGGTTCTCCAGCGCCCACCGGCGGTAGGCGCGGCACAGGGAGCGCATGTCGGTCTCGACACTGTCGTGACGCAGCGACTCCCGCAGCGCGTCGGCGAGCATGCGATCCGCCTCCTCCGCGACCGCGGCGAGCAAGCCGGACTTGCCCCCGAACATCGTGTAGATGGCCGTGGTGGAGGTGCCCTGCGAGGCGGCCAGCGGCCGCAGTCCGAGCTGCTCCGGCGCCGCTCCCCGGAGCCTGCGCGTGGCCTCCCTCAGGATCCCCAGCCGGAGGGCCTCGTCGTACTGGGCGTGGGGTGGGGCGCCGGTGGTCGCGCGGGAGGGGGAACGGGTCACCCGGGCAGGGTACGACGACGACGTCGCCATCGCGTCACAACGCCGTGGCGTGTCCAGCGGAACGGTGTCATCCCACCGCCATCACACGGGACTCCCGGCCCCCACGCGGGGCGCGGTGGACGGGCGTGACAACGGTGTCCCACCTGCCGTGACGGCGTTGCCGGGGATCTACGCTGGAGCCCATGCCCACACTGAGCCGTCACGAGTCCGTCTTCGTCCTCCGCTTCTCCGAGCCGGAGAACCCCGCGGACGCCCCGGACAACGCCTTCTCCCCCGACTTCCTGGACTCCCTCGATGCCGCCTTCGACGAGGTCGAGGCGTCCGAGGGGCCGGCGGCCCTGGTCACGACCGGGGCGGGGAAGTTCTACTCCAACGGTCTCGACCTGTCGGTGGTCGCCTCCGATCCCGCCGGCCTGCCCGCCTATGTCTCGCGGGCCCAGCGGGTGTTCGCCCGGGTCCTGCGGCTCGAGCTGCCCACGGTGGCCGCGGTCAACGGGCACGCGTTCGGAGCCGGGGCGATGCTGGCCCTGTCCCACGACCACCGCGTCATGCGCGCCGACCGCGGATTCTGGAACCTGCCCGAAGCGCAGCTGGGGATGCCGTTCCCTCCGGGGATGAACGCGCTCATCACCACTCGGCTGCCCCACACGGTGGCGAGCACGGCCATGCTCACCTCCAAGCGCTATGCGGCGGACGAGGCGATCGCGGCCGGGATAGCCCATGAGGCGGCCGAGGCGGACGCGGTGCTCGACCGCGCGATAACGGTCGCGGCGGAGATGGCTCCGCTCCGGAGTGCCAACTACGCCGGAATCCGTACAGGACTCGTCGCCGGCGCTCTCTCGCACCTGGATGAGCCGATCACGCGACTCTGAGCGAACTATCCGGCGGACAATTCCCGCGGCTCGAGGGCGGTGATCTCGCGACTTCCGTCCGCCAACCGGTACCGCACGCGAATACACGGAAGGGCCCGCACCCCGTCTCCCGGGGATGCGGGCCCTCGCGCGTGCGATCAGTTGGCGGCGGCGTACGCCTCCATCACGTCGGCCGGGATGCGGCCGCGATCAGAGACCTCGAAGCCGTTTTCCCGCGCCCATTCGCGAATGGCCTTGGTATCGCCCGAGCCGGACTTGGCGGCGGCCTTGCGCGCCGGCCTGCTCTTGCTTCCGGTCACGCGGTGACCTGCGTCGATGTACGGGGCCATCACCTCACGGAAGGCGTCGGCATTCTCGTCGCTCAGGTCGATGGAGTATTCCTTGCCCTCGAAGGCGAACGAGATGGAATTGGCCTCTTCGCCCAGTTCCGTTCCGTCGATGTCATCGATGTACCTGACCTGGAATTGCTGAGCCATTGATTCTCCTAGCTAGGTGCGACCACTACTACACAACAGTATGCACCAGCACCGGGAAATTATGCCCGGTCACATTTGCCGGCCATTCTCGATAAGTGATCCGTTTATTATGGGATCGAGAACAGTCGGGCCGGTCAGCGGATTAAATCCGTCGAATTCTCCAGGTATAACCGGACGATCAGATCGACTATCTCCGGGTTCGCGCCGAGCGGCGGTGAGGTCACGTCCGCGCCGGCCGCCGCGATCCGGTCCGCGAAGAACCCGGGCGCCAGCAGGTGGGTCGCCACGGCCACCCGGCGATGACCCCTCTCCCTGAACCCGGTGATCGCGTCGGCGACGGTCGGAGTGGCCGCGGAGGCGAACCCGGCGGACACCGGTACCCCGAGGACCCTCTCGAGGGCCGAGGCCAGGGCCCGCGTCTCGGCCTGCGAGGACTCGTCCCGGCTGCCCGCGGCGCCCAGGACCACG
>NZ_JAALEA010000071.1 GCF_014145145.1 Dietzia cercidiphylli | reverse complement strand
CGAGCACCTCGGCGGCGCGGCCGGCGTCCAGCGCGGACCGCGCGACGTCACCCAGGCGGGCGGGGGCGTACTCGGGGTCGTCCCCCGATCCCGAGGCCGCGGCGACCAGCGTGTGCAGCTCGCGGTCGCTGGTCTCGACGCCCGTGCCCACGTTGAAGCGCAGCCCGGCGGCGGCCGGAACGGTCGCGGCACGGACGAAGGCGTCGACCACGTCGTCGACGAACACGTAGTCCCGGGTGTTGCCCCCGTCCCCGAAGACCCGGGTCGGCTCCCCCGCCAGTAGTCGCTGGGCGAAGATCGCCACCACCCCGGCCTCGCCGTGCGGGTCCTGGCGCGGCCCATACACGTTGGCCGGGGCCACGCCCGCCCACTCGATGCCGTAGAGCTTGGCGAACATCTCGAGGTAGACCTCGCCCGCGACCTTGCCGGCCGCGTACGGGCTCATCGGGTCCACCGGCCGTGACTCGGCCACCGGCAGGTCGGTGACGGGGCCGTAGATCGATCCGCCCGAGGAGGTGAAGACGATCCGCCGAACCCCGGCCCGTCGGGCGGCCTCGGCCAGCCGGACGGTCCCCACCACGTTGACCTCGGCGTCGCGGACCGGGTCCTCCACCGACAGGCGGACGTCGATCTGCGCGGCCAGGTGGAACACGACCTCCGGGGCGAGGTCCGCCACCAGGTCCCCGATCGCGGGGTCGGTCAGGCCCAGCTGGCGGAAGGTGAACCGCGAGCCGGCCTCGCGGGCGCTCGTGAGGTTCTCCAGCCGGCCCCGTGACAGGTCGTCGACGACCGTCACCTCGTGCCCCACGGACAGCAGGCGGTCCACCAGCGTCGACCCGATGAACCCGGCCCCACCCGTCACGAGTGCCCTCATTCAGATCCCCTCCCGATGTGCGGCGAACCCGCCGCGGCGCCCTGTCGGACAACAGCTCCAAGGATACGACCCGGCCCGGGCCGGCCCGCTCACTCCCGTCCGTACAGCGCGGTGGCGCGGGTCAGCGGCGTACGTCCATCGGGCGGGAACGGCGAGTCGGCCAGGATCCGGGCGAGCTCGGCCTCGGTGAAGGCGGCACGGACCGCGAAGATCCGCACCTGGGAGTCCGAGTAGACCTTGACCAGGCCCGGGGTCTGGTCGAGCCGGAGCAGGTGGTCGTTGGGCTTCTGGAATCCCCAGTAATTGGGCGGGCTGACGTACACGTAGGTCACGCCGAGTTCGTCGAGAGCGGCGTCGACCCTCGGGTCGGTCCCGGCCCGGTCCATGCTGAAGAACAAGTGGGTGGTGAGCGGTGCGGTGGAGCCCGACTGCAGGTAGTGGCGTGCGGTCGAGGGCAGCC
>NZ_JAALEA010000070.1 GCF_014145145.1 Dietzia cercidiphylli | reverse complement strand
GCCGGGCAGTCCCTCGGCGCGGTGCTGGGTCGCCGCGGGGAACGACGCGGTCGCGGTCGCGTCGTCGGGGGTGGTCTCCACGGCGGGGGACTCCGCCCCGGTCGTGGAGCTGGCCGACCCGCCGAAGCCCGGCGCAGGGGTGGAACCCTTGGGTGCCGGGCCGCTCTCGGGTCCGTCGCTCGGCTCGGTCATCGCCTTCTACTCCTTGTCGGACCCGGCGTCGAGCCGGTCGTCGTCGTCGGGCTCGTCGGCGTTGCGGGCGATCGCCAGCAGCGAGTCGCCCTCGGCGAGGTTCATCAGGCGCACGCCCTTGGTCTGCCGGCCCGCTTTGCGCACCTGCTTGGCGAACGTGCGGATCACGCCACCGCTGGACGTGATGGCGTAGAGCTCGTCCTGCAACTCCACGATCGTCGCACCCACGAGCTTGCCGCGCTTGGGATCGAACATGAGCGTGAGCACGCCCTTGCCGCCCCGGCCCTGGGCCGTGTACTCGGCCAGCGCGGTGCGCTTGGAGTACCCGCGCTCGGTGGCCACCAGCAGGAAGAGCTGGTTCTCGTCCATCTCCGAACGGACCACCGACATGCTGAGCAGGGCGTCGCCGTCGTTGAACCGCATCCCCATGACACCGGACGTCGCACGGCCCATCGGGCGGAGCGTGTCGTCGTTGGCGTGGAACCGGATCGACTGTCCCTTCTCGGAGACCAGGAGGAGGTCGTCCTCGGGGCCGGCGAGGGCGGCACCGACGAGCTCGTCGCCGTCGCGGAGGTTGACGGCGATGAGACCGCCCGAGCGAGGCGAGTCGTAGTCCTCGAGACGGGACTTCTTGACCAGGCCGTTGCTGGTGGCCAGGACCAGGTACGGGGCGTCCTGGTACCCCTTGATCCGGATGACCCCGGCGATCCGCTCCTCCGGCTGGAACGCGAGGAGGTTGGCCACGTGCTGGCCCCGCGCGGTGCGGCTGGCCTCGGGCAGCTCGTAGGCCTTGACGCGGTAGACCCGGCCCTTCGTGGTGAAGAACAGCAGCCAGTCGTGCGTGGAGGAGACGAAGAAGTGCCGGACGATGTCGTCCTGCTTGAGCTCCGCACCCCGCACACCCTTGCCGCCCCGCTTCTGGGCGCGGTAGAGATCCGTGCGGGTCCGCTTGGCGTAACCCGTCTCCGTGATGGTGACGACGACGTCCTCGCGGGCGATCAGGTCCTCGTCGGTGACGTCGCCGTCGGCCGGGATGATCACGGTGCGTCGGTCGTCGCCGTACTTCTCGACGATCTCGCGGAGTTCGTCTCCGACGATCGCCCGCTGCCGCTCGGGCTTGGCCAGGATGTCCTTGTAGTCGGCGATCTCGAGCTCGATGGCGGCGAGCTGGTCCACGATCTTCTGTCGCTCCAGGGCCGCGAGGCGGCGGAGCTGCATGTCGAGGATGGCCTGGGCCTGGTCGTCGTCGATGTCGAGGAGGTCCTTGAGACCCTCGCGGGCGATGTCGACGGTCTGCGACCGACGGATGAGCGCGATGACCTCGTCGAGAGCGTCGAGCGCCTTGACCAGCCCGCGCAGGATGTGGGCCCGCCGCTCGGCCTCGTCCAGCAGGTACTGGGTGCGCCGGACGATGACCTCGATCTGATGCGTGACGTACAGCCGCACCAGCTGGTGGATCGGGAGCGTGCGCGGCACGCCGTCGACGATCGACAGCATGTTGGCGCCGAACGACGTCTGCAGCTGCGAGTGCTTGTAGAGATTGTTGAGGACGACCTTGGCCACGGCGTCGCGCTTGAGCGTGATGACGATCCGCAGGCCCACACGATCGGACGACTCGTCGTCGATCCTGGAGATGCCGGCGATCTTGCCGTCGCGCAGCTGCTCGGCGATCGACAGGATCATGTTGTCCGGGTTGACCTCGTAGGGCAGCTCGGTGATCACGATGACGGTGCGGTTGCCGTCCTCCTCGATGGAGGTCTTGCCGCGCATCCTGATCGAACCGCGCCCGGTGGTGTAGGCGTCCTTGATGCCCTGGTCCCCGACGATGAACCCGTGGGTCGGGAAGTCCGGCCCCTTGATGAAGCCCATGCAGGCGTCGAGCGCCTCGTCGTCCCCGGCGTCCGGGTTCTCCAGAACCCAGTAGACGGCCTCGGCGACCTCGCGGAGGTTGTGCGGCGGCATCTTGGTGGCCATTCCCACCGCGATGCCACTGGAGCCGTTGATCAGCAGGTTCGGTACCCGGGACGGCAGAACGACCGGTTCGGATGTCTTGCCGTCGTAGTTGGGCTGGAAATCGACCGTGTTCTTGTCGATGTCCCGGACCATCTCCATGGCGAGCGGGGTCATCTTGCACTCGGTGTAGCGCATCGCGGCCGCACCGTCGTTGCCGCGCGAACCGAAGTTCCCCTGGCCGTCGACCATCGGGTAGCGCATCGCCCACGGCTGGGCCAGACGGACCAGGGTGTCGTAGATGGCCGAGTCACCGTGCGGGTGGTAGTTGCCCATGGTGTCGGCGACGGGCTTCGCGGACTTCACGTAGCTACGGTCGGGCCGGTAGCCGTTGTCCCACATCGCGTAGAGAATGCGACGGTGGACGGGCTTGAGCCCATCCCGGACGTCCGGGAGGGCCCGCCCGACGATGACGCTCATCGAGTAGTCGATGTAGCTTCTCTGCATCTCCGCCTGGATGTCGACCGGTTCGATGCGGTCGTGTCCCCCGGCGTCGGGCGGCAACGTCGTGTCCGTCATGGGCTCCTCTTCGGTTCCTCGTCGCGCTGGCTTCTCTCGCAGACGATGTCGCGGGCACGCGCGTGCTCTGACGGCGGCCGTACGACCCGCCCAGTCTATAGGTCCTGGGGAAACGGGTTCGAGGGCACGCCTCGGGCACCCTATTATCTGCGAATGGAACAGGTCCTCGAGCGGGTGCGCCGCCGGGTCCTCCGGGCGTCACCGCTCCCGGACCCGGTCCTCGCTGACCCTGTCCGCTCGCCTGGTCTCGGGCCGCCTGGTCTCGGGCCGCCTGGTCTCGGGCCGTCTCGACGGATTGCCGTGCCCAGATGATGTGACGCACGTAACATTTCCGTCATGTCGCGCCTCCGTAGTGAACCCGGCCACCGAAACCGTCGTCTTGTGGCCGTGGCGGGAGCCTCTGTCTTTGCGCTCGTCAGCGGCCTTGCAGCCCCTGCCGGCGCGCAACCGGTGACGCAGCCGACCGCGAACCGGGACGGCGTCCAGTTCGACCAACCGGGCGGTTTCTACGACACCCGGGGCCTCGCACCCTCGTCCCCGGGCGCCGTCCTCCGTGCGCAACCGGCCGACCTACCGCTCGCGGTATCCGTCCCCGGACTGCCTCCGCTTCCCTCCCCGCTGCCGGCGGTGGCTCAGCGTGTCGTCTACCAGACCCTCGACGTCGACGGTCGACCCGTGGCCACATCCGGCGCGCTGTACGACTCGACCGCACGGTGGAACGGTCCCGGTCCACGACCCACCATCGTGATCGGGCCCGGTACGCAGGGTCAGGGCGATGCGTGTGCCCCGTCCCGGAATCTTGAGACGGCGCTCGGCGTGAACCCGCAGACCGGGGGCGCGGTGCCCTCGTATGAGCAGGCGTTCGCGCTGGTCCTGGCCGCCCAGGGCTTCCGGGTGATGGTGATCGACTACATCGGGCTCGGCACGCCCGGCGTGCACACCTATTCCGACCGGGTGGAGCAGGCCCACGCCATGCTGGACGGTGCCCGGGCCGCCCGCGCTCTGAGCGGGGACGCTCCCGTGGTGTTCTGGGGTCATTCCCAGGGTGGAGGTGCCTCCGCGGCCGCTGCCGAGCTCGCCCCCGTGTACGCCCCGGATGTCGACCTGCGGGCGGCCTACGCGTCCGCTCCCCCGGCGGATCTGCTGGCGGTGCTCGACCACATCGACGGCTCCACGCTCACCGGTGCGATCGGGTACGCCATCAACGGCATGTCCCAGCGCTTCCCCGCCGTCCAGCAGGTGGTCGACAGGCAGGTCAACGGCGCCGGTCGGGCCGCGCTCGCAGACATCGCCGGCCTGTGCACCCTCGACCTGCGCTCGGCGTACGGGATGCGCACCACCAACGAGTGGACCCACTCGGGCCGCAGCCTCGGAGAGCTGATCCGCTCCGAGCCCGAGGCCTTGCGGGTCCTCGATCACCAGCGGATCGGCCGACTCCGACCCGAGGTCCCGGTGATGGTCGCCGGGGGTGTCAACGACGACATCATCCCGCTCGGTCAGGTCGAGCAGCTCGGCCGGGACTGGTGCGACCAGGGAACGGCCGTGCACTTCCGTTATGAGACGACCCCGCCCGTCGCCGGCGTGACGCACGCCGCGGCGGCCGTGACCAACTTCCCGGCGGCCCTGGACTTCGTCACCCGCCGGCTCGCGGGAGAACCCGCGCCGAACGACTGCGGGAGCCTGTAGCCCACGGGTCGGCGGGCATCTCGCGGGCGATACCGCTGCCCTCCCTGCGAGATGCCCGCCGACCGGGGGCGCGGATCAGACGTCGAGGAAGCGGACGTCCCGCGCGTTGCGGGTGATGAAGTTGCGGCGCGCGTCGACGTCCTCGCCCATGAGGATCGAGAACAACTCGTCGGCGGCCGCGGCGTCGTCGAGCGTGACCAACCGGAGGGTGCGCACCGTCGGATCCATGGTGGTCTCCCACAGCTCCTTGGGGTTCATCTCACCGAGACCCTTGTAGCGCTGGATCCCGTCCTCGACGTTGATCTTGCGCTTCTTCTCCAGACCGATCTTGAGGAGCTCGTCGCGCTCGCGGTCCGAGTACGCGAAGTCGGGCTCGCCCTTGCCCCACTTGAGCTTGTACAGCGGCGGCTGCGCCAGGTAGACGTTCCCGTTCTCCACCAGCGGCTTCATGAACCGGAACAGGAGGGTGAGCAGGAGCGTCGAGATGTGCTGACCGTCGACGTCGGCGTCGGCCATCAACACGATCTTGTGGTAGCGCAGCTTCTCGAGATCGAACTCCTCGTGGATACCCGTGCCCAGGGCGGTGATGATCGCCTGGACCTCCGTGTTCTTGAGGACCTTGTCGATCCGGGACTTCTCGACGTTGATGATCTTCCCGCGCAGCGGCAGGATCGCCTGGAACATCGAGTCCCGACCGGACTTGGCCGAGCCGCCGGCGGAGTCGCCCTCCACGATGTACAACTCGGACTTGGCCGGGTCCTTGGAGCGACAGTCGGCCAGCTTCCCGGGGAGCCCGCCGATATCGGTCGCCGACTTGCGGCGGACCATCTCGCGGGCCTTGCGGGCGGCGACGCGGGCCTGGCTCGAGGCGATGCCCTTGTTGACGATCACCCTGGCCTCGGCCGGGTTGGCCTCGAACCAGTGACCGACGTGCTCCGAGACCTGCCGCTGGATGAAGCCCTTGACCTCGGTGTTGCCCAGCTTCGTCTTGGTCTGACCCTCGAACTGGGGGTCGGAGATCTTGGCCGAGATCACCGCGGCGAGGCCCTCGCGGATGTCGTCACCCGTGAGGTTGGGGTCCTTCTCCTTGAGCAGCTTCTTGTCGCGGGCGTACTTGTTCACCAGTGAGGTCAGCGCGGCGCGGAAGCCCTCCTCGTGGGTGCCGCCCTCATGGGTGTTGATCGTGTTGGCGAAGGTGTGGACCGACTCCGAGTACCCGGAGTTCCACTGCATCGCGACCTCGACCTCGTGGCCCGTGCCCTTGCCCTCGAAGTAGAGGATCGTCTGGTGGATCGCCGTCTTGGACTTGTTGATCGCGGTGACGTAGTCCTTGAGGCCGTCCGGGTAGTGGAAGGTGCGCTTGCGCTCACGGACCTTGACCGGCTCGGCGGGCTCGGTGGTCTCGACGGCCCCCTCGACGAAGGCCTGCTCCGCGTCCACGGCGTGCTCGATGTCCGACCCCTCGTCGGAACCGGGCGCGGAGTCGGATCCGCGACCCTCGCTGTCCGCGATCGCGTCGAGCTCCGCTGCCTGTTCCGCCCGGGACCGTCGATCGGTCAGGGTGATGGTCAGGCCCTTGTTGAGGAACGCCATCTCCTGGAGGCGACGGGCCACCACGTCGAAGTCGTACTCGGTGGACTCGAAGATCGACCCGTCAGCCCAGAAGCGGACCCTGGTGCCGGTTCCCTCGGCGGGCCCGGCGTCGACGAGCTCCTCGGGGACGGCCATGTTGAAGTTCTGCTGCCACAGGCGTCCGTCCCGCTTGATCTGCACCTCGACCCGGGTCGACAGCGCGTTGACCACCGAGATGCCCACGCCGTGGAGACCACCGGAGACCGCGTAGGAGTCGGAGTCGAACTTGCCGCCCGCGTGCAGCTGGGTCATGACGACCTGCACGGTGGGCATGCCCTGCTCGTGCATCTCGACGGGGATGCCACGGCCGTCGTCGATCACCTCGACGCCGCCGTCCTCCAGCAAGGTCACCTTGACACCGGTCGCGTGGCCGGCCATTGCCTCGTCGATCGAGTTGTCCACCACCTCCCAGATCAGGTGGTGCAGACCGCGCGTCCCTGTGGAGCCGATGTACATACCCGGACGCAGCCGGACGGCCTCGAGTCCTTCGAGAACGGTGATCGATGACGCACCGTAGTCGTTCGTGCCCTTCTTGCTGGCCTTGCTCTTGGCGTCCGCCACGTGCGAACTCCTCGCGTCTCGGGGGTCTGGGACCGGCCCAGTCTACCTGCGACAACCCGCGCGCGGCCCCCGGGCTCGCCAGGACGGGCCCGATGGCCACCCGGGTGGCTCCGCCCCTCAGCCGTAGGTGTCCCGCGGCCCACGACCGGACACGTGCAACGGGCCCTTCCGCCAACTGGGTTTCTCGGGGCCCTCGATCTTGAGGCGACGCACGTGACCCGGTCCCATGGCCGCGGCGATCTTGCGGAGGATGTCGGCCGCCACGAGCCGGAGTTGGGTCGCCCACGCGGTGCTGGAGGCGCGGACGTACAGCACGCCCTCCTCGAGTCGCTCCGGGGTGGCGTGCGCGGACATGTCCTCGCCGACGATGCGGTCCCACTCCGCGAACAGCCGACCGGTGGTGACCTTGTCGTCCCAACCCCGTCTCTTGGCGACCTGGCCGACGAGTCGCCCGAGCGGCTGGGGATCCCAGGGGTCGGCACCCGACCCGGTCCAGCCACGTTTGCGCAGCCGCTTCCCGCCTCCCACCGGACCGGTCCGCCCGCGACCGACCTGTTTGCCGTCCGCACGAGCCCGTGTGCGCGCCTCCTCGAGGGCCTGCCTCGCGATGTCATAACCGCGTTGTGGCGGGTCGGACGGTGTTATCGGATCCCTCCGCTGATCGTCGGTCACCTGTGGACCTCCCTGGTCGAGGGTGCGGTGTCGTCGTCTCCGTCGTTCTGGTCGTCGTCCATAACCTCGTCGTGACGTCCGGCGGCGCGGCGCGACACCGTGATGTCCGAGTGACGACCCGCGCCCTCCCCCGTCATCACCACGTCATGACGGACCCCCCGCAATCCGTCCGGGACGTCCTCGCCGACCGCCGCGGTCACCAAGACCTGTTCGACGCCGGTCGCCGCCGCCGCGAGGGCGGCACGGCGGTGGCGGTCGAGTTCGGCGAACACGTCGTCCAGGAGCAGGACGGGCTCGATGCCGTCCGCCCGGAAGAGTTCGAGCGATCCGAGGCGCAGGGCGAGGGCGAACGACCACGTCTCGCCGTGGCTGGCGAACCCCTTGGCGGGCTCGTCACCGAGCGACAGGACCACATCGTCCCGGTGAGGTCCGACGAGGGACATCCCCCGGTCGATCTCGTCCTGGCGTCTCCTCCCGAGCTCGGCGAGCAGGACAGCCTCGACGAGCTCGGGGTCGGCCAACTCGGACTCCTCCGGCGCGGCGCCGACCCGGAACCGGTACGCGAGATCGGCCGGACGGGACTCCGGCGCCAGACCGCGATAGGCATCGACGACCAGTGGTCGCAACTCCTCGAGCAGGAGGACGCGCCCCGCGACGATCCTCGCCCCGAGTTGGGCGAGACGACCGTCCCACACGTCGAGCGTGTCCAGGGCCGCCTCCGCCTCCTCCCCCCTCCCGCGCCGGAGAACGCCGGAGGCGGATTTGAGGAGGGCCGACCGCTGTCGGAGAACAGAGGAGTACTCGGCGAGGTCGCCCCCGTGGGCGGGCCGACGTTGGACCAGGAGCTCGTCGAGCAGTCTGCGACGCTCGGCCGGTTCCCCCCGGACCAGGGCCAGGTCCTCGGGTGCGAAGAGCACGGACTGCACCACCCCGAGGATGTCGCCGAGGCGGCGGCAGGGCGAGGTGTTGAGCCGCGCCCGGTTGGGCCGCCCCGAGTTGAGGGCCAGCTCCACGGTGAGTTCACGTCCGGCGTTGTGGGCGAGGGCGGCGATCATGGCCGTCTCCGCGCCCGTGCGGATCATCGGTGCCTCGGCTGCAACCCGGTGCGATCTCAGGGTGGCCAGCACCCCGACGGCCTCGAGGACGTTCGTCTTCCCGTGACCGTTGCGCCCCACCAGTGTGGTCACCCCGGGCTCCAGCTCCAGCTCGAGCAGAGGCCAGGATCGGAAATCCAGGAGCCTGAGGTGACGCAGGTGCATGCCGGGCGGCTTCGGGAGAGCCGGGTCAGCCCGGCAGGCGGACCGGCATGAGCAGGTAGGTGTGGTTCGAGTCGACGGGGGCGATCGCGCCGTCGGCGTCCGGGGAGGGCAGTTCCTCGGGAGCGGGGCGCAGGACCGCGGGACGGCTGGCCTGGGTGAACCCGAACGCGACGCGCGCCGAGTGCATGCTGCCGAGCCCGTCCAACAGGTAACCGGGGTTGAACGCGATGGTCAGGGGCTCACCGAGGAAGTCGACGGGGAGGGTCTCCGAGGCCTGGGCCGCGTCATCCCCGCCCGCGGAGAGCGCCAACTCGCCGTCGGAGAACGTCATCCGGACCTGCACTCCCCGGTCCGCGACCAGCGCGACGCGCTTGATGGCCTGCACCAGCGCGTCGACCTGGACGACCGCCATCGAGGTGTGTTGGGTCGGCAGCAGCTGGCGGACCTTGGGGAACTCGGCGTCGAGGAGCCGCGTCGTGGTGCGCTGCCCGGAGACCAGCACGCCCATGATGCCGTCCGCCCCGACCTCCGAGCCCGCGCCCAGGCTGAGGTCGACACGCCCACCCTGGCCCGCCGACCGGGTCACGTCGGACAACGTCTTGGCCGGGATCAGGACCTCCACGGCCACGTCCTCGCGAGCGGGTTCCCACTCCAGATCGCGGATGGCCAGGCGGAACCGGTCGGTCGCGATGAGGGTGACCCGGGGTCCCTCGATCTCCATCCGGATGCCGGTGAGCATCGGGAGCGTGTCGTCCTTGCCGGCCGCCACGGCGACCTGGGCCACGGCCTCGGAGAACGCGTCGACCGCGGCCGATCCGGTCACCCCGGGCATCGCCGGCAGCTGCGGGTAGTCCTCGACCGGCATCGTGGGCAGGGTGAACTTGGCGGTGCCGCAGTTGATGTACATCTTCTGGGCGCTCACCGTGACCTCGACCGGACGGTCCGGGAGCGCGCGGGCGATGTCGGCTAACAACCGACCGGACACCAGGGTGCTCCCCGGCTCGGACACCTCGGCCGGGACGGAGACCTGCGCGGAGGTCTCGTAGTCGAAACCCGAGATGGTCAGACCGGAGTCCGCCTCGAGGAGAACCCCGCCGAGGATCGGGACCGACGGTCGAGACGGAAGGGTCCGCGCCACCCAGGCCACCGAATCGGCGAAGTCCTCGCGGGTGACGCGGAACGTCGGATCCGTGATCTCCATCGGTGACCTCTTTCTGGGCGGGGCGCGTACCGCCGGTATCTGGACGAGTGGTCTGTTCGCGGCTGCGGTCTCGGGCGTTCTCTGGCGTCCGACGGGGTCCGCCGGATCATCTCCATGAGAGTAACCGCTCCCGCCGACAGCGGGAACACGGAGTCCTGTAACCCGGTCAAGCAGGCTCGCCGTTCCACATACCTACTTCTTACAAGAACTCTCTAGAGAGATAAGTAGTAGTAGTAGGTCCTGTGAAATTGTGAGCCGACGCCTGTCTACGCAGTTCAGGGTGCGATTGTGGCTGTGGACCGAATCGGCTCATCCTGTGACTTGCGAGCGGCGCGGGTGGAATCACAGATTTCGGTCCACCGTCTGTCCACCGCCGGTCCACAGGAACCCACAGAGTTGTCCACAGGTGTGAAGGGTGTGGCACATGGTATGAGGGGGGTCACATTTACATGTCGGAACGGTCACACGACTCCGCCTCTCGAGAACCGGGGGTGGTCCGTGGGGCGGGCGTGTGCGGCGCCGGGCCACTCGGGGGGCGGCCCGACGAGGAGCCACGCGGAACCGAGCGGTCCGGCCCGACGAGGGCACGGACGAAGGCATCGGCGAGCGCACGGACGAGCCGCCGCAGGAGCAGCAGAGGGATCGCGTGGGTGTGCGGCCGGGGGGACGGGTCGGAGAGCCGTCAGAGAGACCGCGAGCGTTCCTTGATCCGGGCGGTGAGCTCCTGGATCTGGTCGTACATGCGCCGGTCGTCCTTGATCTCCTTGAGGATCTTCCGCTGGGCGTACATGACCGTGGTGTGGTCCTTGCCGCCGAAGGTGACGCCGATCTTGGGTAGCGAGAGGTCCGTGAGCTCTCGACAGAGGTACATCGCGATCTGGCGGGCGCGGGAGAGAGACCGGGTCTTCGACGTCCCGCAGAGCTCGTCGATGCTGGTGGAGAAGAACTCCGCGGTCACCGCCATGATCGTCGCGGCCGAGATCTGGAGGGAATCGTCGTCCGAGACCACGTCGCGCAGGACCACCTCGGCCAACGGGACGTCGATCTCGTGTCCGTTGAGGGAGGCGAACGCGACGACCCTGATCAGCGCACCCTCGAGCTCGCGGATGTTGCGCTGCACGCGTGTGGCGATCAGCTCCAGGACATCGCGGGGGACCACGTAGTTCTCCGACTTGGCCTTCTTGTCGATGATCGCGATTCGCGTCTCGAGCTCGGGCGGCTGGATGTCCGTGATGAGACCCCACTCGAAGCGGGTACGCAGCCTGTCCTCGAGGGGCTGGAGCTGCTTGGGGGGCCGATCGGAGGAGATGACGATCTGCTTCTGGGCGTTGTGGATCGTGTTGAAGGTGTGGAAGAACTCCTCCTGCACCTGCTCCTTGCCGATGAGGAACTGGATGTCGTCGACCAGGAGGATGTCGGCCTCGCGGTACCGCTTCTTGAACATGTTCTGGCGGCCGTCGCGGACGGAGTTGATGAAGTCGTTGGTGAACTCCTCGGTCGAGACGTACTTGACCTTCTGTTCGGAGTACATCCTCAGGGAGTAGTGCCCGATCGCGTGGAGCAGGTGTGTCTTGCCGAGCCCCGACTCGCCCCAGATGAACAGCGGGTTGTAGGCGCGCGCCGGGGCCTCCGCGACCGCGAGCGCCGCCGCTCGGGCGAACCGGTTGGAGTTCCCCTGGACGAACGCGCTGAACGTGTACCGCTCGTTGAGTCCAGGCGCGGTCGCCGCCGACAGGGCCTCGTCGCGGTCGCTGCCGTGCAGCAGTCGTTCGGCCGCGATCTGCTCCTCGGTCATGCGGACCGGGCGCGAGGTGGCCGGTGGATGGGAGGCCTCCGGCTCGGGTCGGTGTATCTCGTCGACGTCGATCCGGGGATCGTCGGCATCGGAGTGGTGGTGCCGGCCGGCGAGGGAGGTGTCGACCTTGACCGCCAGATCGACGGGCTCCCCGAGTTGGGAACTGAGCGCGCGGGTGATCGGCCCGCGCAGGATCGACTCGATGTTGTCCCGGGCGAACGCGGACGGCGCGGCGAGCATCGCGAACCCGTTGACCACGGCGATCGGTTGGACGAGACGCAACCAGGCCTGCTGCTGGCGGGACAACGCGGGATTGTCGTCGCTGGCCAGAGACGGGTCGGTCAGCTTGTCGAGGACCGCGCTCCACACGTGTTCGAGGTCAGGAGACACGGTGGGCGGTCTCCTCTCGTCGGTGTGAAGCGGTTCCGGGTGGCCGACCCTCTCGGCCCGGCCGGGCACCACACTCTATCCACAGGCTCCGACCCAGGTCCAACGCGGTATCCACATGGTTGTCCACAGCTGTGGAAGATAGACCGGCCCCGCGGTGGCGGGTTCGGTCTCCAGTGCGTGAGGGTGGGGTCTGCTGCGTCGTGATTACGTTAGGCGGCCCGGGTGGGGCTCGATGATGAATGACCGTAACAACACCGTGAACTCGTGGGCAACCCTCAAGATCAACTGGAGGGCGGATGTCAAGCATCCGGCGTCCCGGCGTGTTGCCGTGGCCTGCAGGGTGGTACCGATGGTGCGGATGTGATTACACGGTTTGGTGGCGAGGCCATCGTGCGCGTAATCTTGAGCAGTCTGTCGCGCGCCCGTGAGGCGTGCGGCGCGTCGTGGTACCGCCCGTCAGTGGTGTTTCGACGACATCAGGAACTCGATCGGGCGCACGAGTGGCGCCTACTTCACGTGAGGAGCCAATCATGGCCAAGGGCAAGCGGACTTACCAGCCGAACAACCGTCGTCGTGCCAAGGTGCACGGCTTCCGTCTCCGGATGCGCACGCGCGCCGGACGCGGCATCGTCGGCGCTCGCCGCCGTAAGGGCCGCGCCTCGTTGACGGCCTGATCCGGGCCGGGGTGGCGGGTGCTTCCCAGGACCCACCGGCTCCACCGTTCCGCTGACTTCGCGGCGGTGGTGCGGAGGGGTGCGAGGAAGGGCCGCCGGACGATGGTCGTACACGCCCACGTGGACTCTTCGGACGTCCGCGTGGGCGGTCCTCGTTTCGGCCTGGTCGTCAGCAAAGCCGTCGGTGACTCGGTGACCCGCCACCGTGTCAGCCGGCGGCTTCGTCATATCGCCGCCGAGTTGCTGGCGGAGCTCGATCCCGATCTCCTGATCGTGGTCAGGGCCAATCCGGCCTCTGCGGCGGCCTCCCATGACGATCTGGTCCGCGATATGCGTTCCGGTCTGTCCTCCGCGGTGCCGCGTGCTCGTGAGGAGCGGTCATGACCGAGGGCCGCCACGGCCCCGTGGCCCGGGTCCTTCTGTGGATGCTCGACTTCTACCAGAAGGGGATCTCGCCCCTGACCCCACCGAGCTGTCGGTTCGAACCCACCTGCAGCAGTTACGCGGTCGAGGCCGTTCGAGTGCACGGCGCCTGGTACGGGACGTGGCTCTCGGTGTGGCGGTTGTTGAGGTGTGGTCCCTGGACTCCCGGCGGGTGGGATCCGGTCCCGGAATCCCGTTCCTCCGAGCCCCGCGCCCCCGACGATCCCGCGGATCATCCCCACGAGCATCCCGACAACTCCGAACGAAGCTAGGACTCCACCACCGATGTCGTTCATCACCGACCCTCTGGTCTACTACCCGATCTCCGGGATCCTCTGGTTCTGGCACAAGATCTTCGCGTTCCTCGGGGGCTTTCTTCCCTGGGTGGAGTCACCCGACTCCAACGGCGCCATCTGGGCGCTCTCCGTGATCTTCCTCGTGGTCACCCTCCGCATCCTGCTGTTCTGGCCGGCGGCCAAGCAGATCCGCTTCTCGCGGAAGATGCAGGAGATGCAGCCGCGGATGAAGGAGCTGCAGAAGCGGTACAAGAACGATCGCGAGAAGCTCGCCACCGAGACGCGCAAGCTCCAGAAGTCCGAGGGGTTCAATCCGGTCCTCGGTTGTCTGCCGATGTTCATCCAGATCCCCGTCTTCCTGGGTCTGTTCCATGTGCTCCGGTCCTTCAACCGGATGGGCAACAACTTCGGTGCGCTCGGTATGAGCGCGGAGGAGACGCGGAACACCGGCAACTACGTCTTCAACGCGGACGAGGTCCAGAGCTTCCTGGACGCGCGGCTGTTCGGCGCTCCCCTGTCGTCGTTCATCTCCCAGCCGATCGAGCAGTTCCAGGCGTTCGTCGACCCCGGGGCGGCACTGGACTTCGAGCGCTGGAACATCATCATCGTGGCCATCCCGCTGATGATCGTCTCGGCGGTCACCACGCACCTCAACGCCAGGATCTCGCTGTCCCGCCAGTCGCCTGAGGCCGCGGCCAACCCGCAGGCCAAGATCATGAACCAGTTGATGCTGTGGGCCTTCCCCATCGGCATCCTGGTCACCGGCGCGTTCTGGCCGATGGCGATCCTCGTCTACATGGTCACCAACAACCTGTGGACCCTCGGCCAGCAGTACTACCTCTTCGAGAAGATGGCCAAGGAGGACGACGTGGCCGCCCTCAAGCGCCGTGAGGAGCAGAAGTCCCTCGCCCCGAGGGTCGGCGTGAAGCCCGTCAACCCCAAGAGGGGCCGGGGTGCCCCGACAGGTACCGCCGTGGCCTCCCAGGAGACGGTGGCCGGTGTGACGTCGGATGACGACGACGACCCGGACGCCGCCCCGGCGGTCGCTCCCGCGCCCTCTCCGGGCGCGGCTCCTCGGCCGGGTCAGAGACCACAGCAGCCGGGCGGTCAACGGACGCGCCCCGCACAGAAGAGCGGCGGGGGAAGCGGTAAGGGCAAGAAGAAGAAGCGTAAACGCTGACCGCAGGTCAGTCAGACCACCGACAAGGTCCCCGATGCCCCGGCATCGGGGACCTTGTCCCATACTTGGGGTGAGTACTCGCCGGCCAGGACGGGCGCGGCGATCGGCGGCGATGACGGAGGCAGATCCATGTCGAAGAAGAACATCGAGGTGTCGGAGGAGCGTCTTGTCGAGGAGGGCGAGGTGGCCGGTGACTACCTCGAGCAGCTCTTGGACATCCTGGACTTCGACGGGGACATAGATCTGGATGTCGAGGGCGATCGTGCGATCGTCAGCATCGACGGGAGCGAGGATCTGGATCGCCTCGTGGGTTCCGACGGTGCGGTTCTCGACGCCGTGCAGGAACTGACCCGGTTGGCCGTTCAGCAGGAGCTGGGAGATCGCAGCCGGTTGATGTTGGACATCTCCGGGTGGCGCGCTGCCAAACGCGAGGCGTTGACCGAGGCCGGTCGGGTGGCCGCACTGCGGGTGCTCGAGTCCGGCGAACCCGAGGAGCTCGAGCCGATGACCCCGTTCGAGCGGAAGGTCATCCACGATGCGATAGCGGAGATAGAGGGAGTGTCCTCGGACTCGACCGGGGCCGAGCCGAATCGGCGGGTCGTGGTCCTGCCGACCTGACCGAGCTGCCGGACTGACCGAGCCGGTTCGAGTGCCGGACAGCGAGACTAACGGGGGCGCGGGCGTGGAGCCCGCGCCCCCGGCGTCATGTAGGGGTTGAGCGTGGTGCGGACACGGCTACTTACATCGATGTTATTCGGGGGATGTTTCACGTGAAACCAGAGGCGATTCGCGCCGGAAGAGGACGACGGTGACATGAACGAGGACACAGGGCACGAAACGACACGTGACGAGGTCGATGCGTCCACAAGCGATGACGCCCGGGACGATACGAGTGAGACGTCAATGGTCGAGACTCCCCCGGAACCTCCCGCCGGCGCGGGTTCAGTGTTCGGCGACCGTCTCCCCCTCGCGGCCAGGTACGTGGAGATCCTCGCGACCGCCGGTCTGGAGCGGGGGCTGATGGGACCACGCGAGCGCCCGCGGCTGTGGGACCGACATGTACTCAACAGTGCGGCGGCCGCCGTCGGGTTCATGGAGAACGAGTCGGTGGTCGACATCGGCAGCGGCGCCGGCCTACCGGGCATCCCGCTCGCGCTCGCCCGACCCGATCTCCGCATCACTCTGGTCGAGCCCCTCCTCCGTCGGTCGACCTTTCTGCTCGAGGTGGTCGACCAACTGGGACTGGATGTTCGTGTGGTGCGCGGTCGTGCCGAGGAGAAGGGCGTGATCGCAGACGCCGGCGGTGCTGACGTGGTGACGTCGCGGGCCGTCGCTCCGCTCTCGCGGCTCGCCGGATGGTCTGCGCCGTTGCTCAGACCGGGTGGTCGGATGGTGGCGCTGAAGGGTGCCTCCGCCGCGGACGAGATCGAACGAGACGAGCGGGCCCTCCGGAAACTGGGCTTTGATGGTGCGCGCGTCGAGGTCGTGTCCGCGCCGGATGCGGAGGAGACGAGGCTCGTCATTGCGACGCTCGCGACTAGAGTGGGTAGCCGTGGCTCCCGCTCTCGCGCACGCGGTTCACGGCATCGGTGATGTCCGTCGGAATCGCAGCGGGCGATGTCGGTTTCACGTGAAACACTGGCGGCAGGGGCATCGGGACGATGCGCTGAGTTGCTCTGACAGGTAGTTGAAAGGTGACGGATGTCCGAAGACGAGACCCCGATCTTCGCGGCCGCACGGCAGGCGAACGAGGTACTCCACGGCGACGCCCCCGCGTTGCCGAGGCCCCCGCATCCGCGGATCATCACCATCGCCAATCAGAAGGGTGGGGTGGGTAAGACCACCTCGACGGTCAATCTTGCGGCGTCTCTCGCCCTCGGTGGTCTCGGTGTCCTGGTGATCGATATGGACCCGCAGGGCAACGCCAGCACCGCGCTCGGAGTGGATCACCGGGAGGGAACCCCGTCGAGCTACGAGCTCCTCATGTGGGAACACGCCCTGGAAGACCTCATGCAGAGCAGTCCCCATGCCGAGCGTCTGTTCTGTATCCCGGCGACGATCGATCTCGCGGGATCCGAGATCGAATTGGTGGGCCTCGACCACCGGGAGCATCGGCTCGCCGAGGTGCTCAACAGCGAGGACCTCGTGTCGTTGGGCATTGACTATGTCCTGATCGACTGTCCCCCCTCGTTGGGACTGCTCACGGTGAACGCGATGGTGGCGGCGAGTGAGGTGCTGATCCCTATCCAGTGCGAGTACTACGCGCTCGAAGGGGTCGGCCAGTTGCTGCGCAATGTCGAGTTGATCCAGCAGCACCTCAACCGGTCGTTGGAGATATCCACCATCATGCTGACGATGTACGACGGACGGACCAAGCTCGCAGAGCAGGTCGCCGGCGAGGTCCGTACCCACTTCGGTGACACGGTGCTCCGTACCGTCATCCCGAGGAGCGTCAAGGTGTCGGAGGCTCCCGGGTACGGGATGACCATCCTCCAGTACGACGCCGGATCCCGCGGCGCTCTCGCGTACCTGGACGCGGCGAAGGAGCTCAACAGCCGCGCGGATCGTCTGCACTCACACGTGGAGGACGGCCGCGTGTCCACCGGCACGGAGGAGAGTCGATGAGTCAGCAACGCAGGGGTGGTCTCGGCCGGGGGCTCGCCGCCCTGATCCCCACGGGGCCGGACGAGGGTCCACGTCTGGGCAGTGATGCAGCCGACGTGATCCTGGGTCCGAGGGGCGGTGGTCCGCGGACCACTCCCCCCAGGCCGAGGTCCAGCGGTCCGGGGACGTCGGCAGCGAGCAACGTCTCCGTCGACGACGCCTATCGGACACCCCGTCCGGACGGTGCGAGGGACGACGATGTTTCACGTGAAACCGACGACCTCGTGGATCCCGGCGCGGTGTATCGCGAGATCCCTCCGTCGGCGATCGAGCCGAACCCGAAACAGCCCCGAACCCATTTCGACGAAGAGGCGCTGGCCGAGCTGGCTCACTCCGTCAAAGAGTTCGGGCTCCTCCAGCCGATCGTCGTCCGTGAGATCGCGGCCGGCCGATATCAGCTCATCATGGGCGAGCGACGCTGGCGCGCGAGCCAACGGGCCGAGCTCCCGACGGTCCCGGCGATCGTGCGGCAGACCGACGACGAGGATCTCCTCCGGGACGCGCTTCTCGAGAACATCCATCGGGTCCAGCTCAATCCCCTCGAGGAGGCGGCGGCGTACCAACAGCTCCTTGAGGAGTTCGACGTGACGCAGGCCGAGCTCGCGACCCGGATCGGTCGGTCGCGTCCGGCCATCACCAACAGCATCCGTCTGCTCCAGTTGCCGACCGCTGTCCAGCGCCGAGTGGCGGCCGGTGTGCTGTCCGCCGGCCATGCCCGAGCACTGCTGGGCCTCGAGGCCGGGGCGCCCGCCCAGGACGAGCTCGCAGCGCGAATCGTGGCGGAGGGCCTGTCGGTCCGGGCCACGGAGGAGATCGTCACACTGTTGAACCGGGAGGGCGACGGTACGGCGTCGAGGCCCTCCCCCGCGCCACAGGGTCGCCGACGGGATCCTGAGTTGGAGGCGGTGGCGGGTCGACTGTCCGATCGCTTCGAGACGTCGGTGTCGGTCACCATGGGGCGGCGAAAGGGGCGCATCACGATCGACGTGGGCGACGCCGATGACCTGAACCGGGTCCTGACGCTACTCGAGGGCGGGACGCCCGGATCGCCGCGATGAACTCGATCCGGCCGCTCGACCTCTCCGCCGTGGACCAGCTAGGGCCCCGGGCTCGCAAATGTGTGTACTGGCAGACTGACGGGCAGGTCGGCCAGGACGAGCCGGGGGATCCCGAGTTCGAGAAGGAGGCGTGGATCTCCCACGTGTCCCTGGAATGGGGTGTGTGTGGTCAGATAGCCAGCTATGGTGACCGCTCGACCGGGGCGGCGTTCTACGCGCCCCCCGGGATGGTGCCGCGTGCGGCCTGCTTCCCGACCTCCCCGGTGGGCTCGGACGCCATCCTCCTGGCGGGGTTGAGCATCGAGCACGGGGCGCCCGGCGGTGCGCTGACCTCGCTCCTCGATGCGGTGGTGGTGGATCTGCGCCGACGCGGAATCAAGGCGATTGAGGCCTTCGGGGTGACGTCCGGGGACACCGGGGACGTACTGTCACGTGACACGTGTGGTTCGGAGTCGTGCATCGCTCCGACCGGCTTCCTCGTGGAGCACGGGTTCACCGTCGTGGCCGAGCACGAGACCCATCCGAGACTCCGACTCGATATCGAGAGTGAGCATCTCTGGAAGGCCGACGTCGAGAGGGCGCTCGATCAGCTCTTCGCGGAGCGGGGATTCGCCACCAGGAGGCTGGGGGTGTTGTCCGGGGCGACCGCCCGGCACACGGTGGACCCGCGGGCGGGACGTCAGTCCCGCTGACGCTGTTCGTAGTCGATCAGCTCGTTGACGGACATCGACCCGGTGGGGTGATCGTCCTCGTCGAGTAGGTAGAGGCGCTTCACCCCCACGAGGATGGAGTCGATGATGGTGTCCTGTGCGGTGCGGTCCCCGAGGATGGAGAGATCGCGGGGATTGTAGGCGTACCCCAGGACGATCTGGATGGACGGCATCCGGGTCATCCGGAGAAGGGGCCAGCTCCGCCCGTGGGTGCGACAGTCGCGGAGACTGGTGCGACTGACGATCTCGCGCTGGATGAACCCGGACAGCGCCTCCCCGAGCATCGACTCGGCACCCAGGGAGTTGCCGAAGTAGAAGGTGGCGACACCGTTGCCCACCGGGTTGGGATGCCGGTCCAGGCGGAGCGAGATCATGAGATCGGCGTTGAAGGCGTTCGCGATCTCGGCGCGCTCGGGGTCGGTCGGGATCATCGCCTCCGGCCGGGAGAGGAAGACCTCGACCCCCGCCTGGTTCATCCGCTCGGACAACCGCCGGGTGATGTCCCAGAGCAGCTCGGCATCCGTGATGGTTCCGTGCGGGGTGTCCATGCGGATCGGGTTCTCCGAACCGCTGGGGCCGGGGTCCAGGACGATCCGCTTGCCGGCGAGCATCGGGCCGGAGGTCCGCGCCCGCTCGCGCTCGACCAGCGAGGAGACGTCCCCACCCTTGAACAGGGTGGAGAACCTGTTCAGGGTGTCCAGGGTCTCGGCTCCCACGACGCCGTCCGCGGGCAGGCCGCAGTCCCGCTGGAAGTCCGTCGCCGCGGCATGGGTGAGGGGACCGAAGGTGCCGTCGACCAGTCCCGCGTAGAAACCGAGTTCCCCGAGCCGACGCTGGAACTGCGCCACGTCGTCTCCCGCCATGGGCCTGGAGACGATGTAGCTGAGATCGCGGGTCCCGAGGACGTGGGTGGCGTCATGGAGCGCCGCCTGGGTCGACGGACCCACGATGCCGTCCGAGATGAGCCCACGGGCCTGCTGGAAGGCCAGGACGGCCGTCTCCAGGTCGGCGTCGAACACGGCGTCGGTCCGGGCCAGGATCGATCCGGTCTGGGGTTCGGTGACCCCGACGGACTCGATGTTGTGCAACAGGCCCATTCCCGCGAGGGTCGCCCGGATCGAGGCCACCTCGGGCCCACGGTCACCGCGTCGCCACGCCATGGTTCTCCTCCGCTCCACTCGACTGGGTACCCGGATGAACTTACCGCCTCCGGCGCGGACGTGCCCGGAGCGCACCCGAGTGGGCGGGGCGTCTAGAGGACGTCCCCGAGCTCGGTGCGCAGCGCCGACTTGGACTTCGCTCCGGTGATGCGCTTGACCGGCTTGCCCTCGGAGAACAGCAGCATCGCCGGGATGGCGGTGATCTGGTACTCGGCGGCGAGCTCCTGGTTGGCCTCCACGTCGACCTTGGCGACCGTGAGCTTGTCGGACTCGGCTCCGGCGAGCTCGTCCAGGACCGGCGCCATCATGGTGCAGGGGCGGCACCACGTGGCCCAGAAGTCCACCAGGACGGGCTTCGACCCGCTGGCGGCGAGCACGGCCTCGGCGAAGTCGTCCTCGGTCACGTCGATGATGTTAGGGGTGTTCACGGCCATTGTGGTGGGTCCTTTCGGGGTGGGGGTGTGGGCGTCCCGGGTGTCCCGCCCGCGCGGATCGGGTCCGCCCGGTGGGGGTCAGGCCTGCTCGGCGAGCCAACGCTCGGAATCGATCGAGGCGGCGCACCCCGAACCGGCGGCCGTGATGGCCTGCCGGTAGCGGTGGTCCACCAGGTCGCCGCAGGCGAAGACCCCCGGGATCGAGGTCGCGGTGGTCTGGCCGGTGAGGACGTACCCGTCCTCGTCGACCTCCACCTGGTCCCGGACCAATTCGGAGCGCGGGTCGTGACCGATCGCCACGAACATCGCGGCCGTCTCGAGCTCGCTCGTCTCACCGGTGACCGTGTTGCGCAGCTTGAGGCGCTCGACCGATCCACTGGCACCCGAGAGCACCTCGTCGACCGTGGTGTTGAGGACGAACGAGATCTTCTCGTTCTCCTTGGCCCGTTCGAGCATGATCTTGGAGGCGCGGAACTCCTCCCGCCGGTGCACGATGGTCACCGAGGAACCGAACTTGGTGAGGAAGGTGGCCTCCTCCATGGCGGAGTCGCCGCCGCCCACCACGACGATCGGCTTGTCCCGGAAGAAGAATCCGTCGCAGGTGGCGCAGGAACTCACGCCACGGCCGAGGTACTCCTGCTCGCCGGGGACGCCGAGGTAGCGTGCGGCGGCGCCCATGGCGAGGATCACGGCGCGGGCGCGGTGCTCCTCCTCCCCCACGCGGACGATCTTGACCTCGCCGGCCAGGTCCATCGAGGTGACGTCCTCCATGCGGAGGTCGGCGCCGAAGCGCTCGGCCTGCTCCCGCATCTGCATCATCAGGTCTGGGCCCATCATCCCCTCGGCGAAGCCCGGGAAGTTCTCGACCTCCGTGGTGGTCATGAGCGCACCGCCGAACTGCGAACCCTCGAACACCACCGGCTTGAGCTCGGCCCGAGCGGAGTAGATGGCGGCGGTGTACCCGGCCGGGCCGGATCCGACGATGATGACGTCGTGGAGGGTGTCGCTCATGGGTTCTTCGGACTCCTTGGCGGGTGGGGAACGTGGGCCGGGACGATCTGCGGATCCACACGATCTGCGGAACCACTATGCCGATCGATGGATCTACTAAGGCGACAACACCCGGCGGGTCGGTGTTGTTCCCTCAGTCGGTGAGGGTGACCCCCGCGAGCAGCACGCTGAGCTTGGCCCGCCCGCGCGAACACCGGCTCTTGATGGTGCCGGGGCGGGCGTTGAGCAGGTGGCACGCCTCGGCCACCGTGCAGCGCAGCATGTCGACGACGACGACCGCGTCCCGCTGGTCGGTGGGCAGCTCCGCCAGGGCCTCGGCGACGATGATCGCGTAGGCGGGGTCCTGGTAGAAGTGGTCCCGCAGCGAGATCTCCTCGTGGAGTCTGGGAGTGAGCTCGGAGTGGGTGCGCAGGCGTTGTGACCGCATCTTGTCCAGGCAGGCGTTGACCACGATGCGGTAGAGCCAACCCTGGACGGGGCAGGCGTGGCGGAAGGAGTCGGCCTTCCGGTACGCCGAGATGAGGGCGTCCTGGAGCGCCTCGGCGGCGTCCTCACGGTTGAAGGAGGTCCGTATGGCCAGCCGCCACAGGTAGTCGTAGTGGCGCCGGACGAGGGCGGAGAACGCGTCCGGGTCGCCGGCGATGTGCGCGTCGAGCAGTTGGACGTCCGAGAGCGCGGACCCGGCCGTGAGGCGCGACCCGGCGGTGAGCGGGGAGCGTCCCGTGACCGTGGAGAGATCGTCGACGGCGCTGGTGTTCACGGCGGTGACGTTAACGCGGCGGGGACCGCCGTGGGGCTGTCACCTCGGGCCCGGGAGCGGGCAGCCGGCTCGACCTCGCTCGCGACCTCGCTCGCGACGTCGCTCTCGTCGTCGATGCGGCCGGGAGGGCTCGGCCGTGGCCGGGCCGGATCACCGGGTGAGAAGGATCTCGCTGATCGACGCCGCGTACGACTCGGGGCCGGAGGTACCGAGCCGGGTGAACCACACGATCAGGTACCGGGACTCCTCGGGCTCGTCGATCGTCACGGTCCCCGAGCCGTCCCGGATCGTCCCCTCGCCGAGCAGGGTGGTGTCCTCGAGAGAGTCCGGGGACGCACTGTCGGCGACCCGGACCTCGAAGCGCACACCGTCGTCGTCCGAGTGGACCACCACGCGCCGGGTCTCCTGCTCGCCGTCGAGGGTCAACAGGAGGCCCACCCCGGGCTTGTACGCGGCCCCGCCGTCGCCGAGCTGGTTGCGGTAGGTGTCGGTGGACCACGAGGTCGACCTGTCACCGTCCGCGACGTTCGGGGCGCTCGAGGAGTTCTCTGCGACCCCCGCCGACCCGACGGGCTGCCACGAGGTGACGTCCGAGACCGTGACGGGCGTGGACGGTGCCTCACGGGTGGGCTCGGTCTCCCCCGGGCCCGACTCGTCCGATGCGGGCTCGGTGGTCGCGGCGGACCTGCTGGCCTGGGCGGCCCGTTCGATCGCGTCGAGTTGCTGGGACAGGGGGGTCTCGTCGCCGCCACCGGCCAGCGCCCCGAGTAGCCACGCGGACAACAGCGCGATCACCACGACGGCCGCCGCGCTGGTGCCGGCCATGATCTGCCAGCGACGTTTCTGGGTGGCCTCGTCCGGCTGTGGGTAGGCCTCGTCGATTCGGTCCGCGTCGTATCGGTCTGCGCCATACCGGTCCGTATCGAGCCCACCGTGGGACTGCCGGTCCGGACCGACGCCGCGTACCGCGTCCCCCGTCCCGTCCCCCGCCCGGTCGCGCGGACCGGCCACGGGGTCACCGTGTCCGGGTGCTGCCGGAACGGCGTGTCCCCTCGAGGACGCGACGCGGACCGGCCCGCCGACGCGGTCGGAGATCATCGACCGCACGGTGGCGGCCGAGCTCACCGACGACCCGTCGAGGGAGCGCATGGCCAGCACGGCGGACTCGGGCGGGACGCCGGTACCGACCACGGTGGGGTCGAGCGGCTCGTCGTCGTCGTCCACAGGCGCGGACGCGGGGCGACCGTCCCGTGGCTCGTGGAACTCCGACCCCTCGGGCAGGGGTCCCGGCCACCGGCCGGTGAGCAGCGTGTACAGGACCATCCCCAGCCCCCGCACGTCACTCCGGGTGTCGGTGTCGCGGGGGACGCCGGGGAACGCCAGCAGGGCGCGCCCGTCCTCGGTGACCCGGATGCGGTCCGGGGAGTCCACCCCGAGGATCAGGCCGTGCTCGGCCGCGCGGGTGGCGGCGTCGGCCAGACCCCACATCGCGGCCACGGCCGAGTCGGGATCGGGGTCGCCGACGGCGGCGGCGAGGCTGAGCCCGGGGACCCATTCGCTCACCACGATGCCCCCGGCGCGGCCACGGATCACGTCGAGTACGCGGGCGAGGCCGTCCGAGTACACGCTGGTCAGCGCCACGGTGCGGTCGAGGACGCCCGTCGCCGAGCCCGGGGGTTGCTCGCCGGGCAGCGGATCGACGAAGGTCAAGGCGACCTCGCGACCAAGGCGCTTGTCGCGGGCTCGCCAGAACGCCTGACCGGCGACCCCGCCGTGGGGTTCGAGGAGTTCGTACCGCCCACCCGAGACCAGTCCCCCGGCGGTCAGGCGCGGTGGACCCGAGGGCGAACCCTGCGCCGGAACACCGTTGGCATCGCCCACCCGTCGACCTCCTCGATGACGCGGCCGTCCAGCCGATCCGCCCGCTCCTGACCCCCCGAGTGTACGGTTCGCCCGGCCCGGGACGACTATCGCCTCAGACGCCCCACGAGGCCCCGGAGGACGGGCGTGACGGCGTCCAGCTCCGGGAGTCGTGACCGCGACAGGATCAACCCGGTGACCACGAGGGTGATGACCGCGGCGAGCCCGGCCCGGAAGACGTAGCCGATACTGCCGACCGAGTCGGTGAGCAGGTCCAGGGGCAGGAGGGTGTCGACGGCGAGGGCGACGAGCGCTCCGGCAGCCGACGCGCCGAGGGTCCAGACCGCCGACCTCGCGGTCTCCCGCCCTCGCAGGGAGCCGAGCCTGCGGCGCAGCAGGATGTACCCGGCCACCGCGCCCACGACCCAGCCGATCCCGTTGGCCAGGGCGAGGCCGATCACCACGTGGGAGCGTTCGTTCGCGACCAGCGGGACGATGAGCGACAGGACCACGCGGACGATGGTGATCGCGAGGATCATGACGGTCGGGGTCCAGTAGTCCTCGCGGGCGTAGAACACCCGCTGCTGGAGCAGGACCACCGCGTACGGCACCAGGGTGAACGCCCCGAAGGCCAGGGTGAGGCCGAGGATGTCGGCGTTCTGGGCGTCGAAGTTGCCGTACCGGAACAGGCCGGTCGCGATGGTCGGGCCGAAGGCGGTCATGAAGGCGATGATCGGCAACAGACCGAAGAGGGACAGCCTGGTGCCGAGCGAGATGTCGCGCACGACCGCGTCCGTCCGCCCGGCGACGCCGTTGTCGGCCAACCGCGGGTTGATGGCCGTCAGGAGGGTCACACCGATGATCCCGTAGGGCACCTGGAGCAGCAGCCAGTACGTGCCGTAGATGGCGATGGCCGCCTCGTCGGCGGCGGAACCGATGCGGTTGGTCATGACCAGACCGACCTGCGAGATGAACACGTAGGACAACCCGGCGAGGGCGTTGCCCCCGAACTGGCGGATCCGGGGGTCCAGCCCCCACTGGGGACGCAGGACCACGCCGGCACGGCGCAGCGCGGGCAGCAGGACCGCGGCCTGCACCACCACGCCGAGGGTCGTGCCCAGGCCTAGCAACAGGATCGGGGCGCTGAGGAGGTTGACCGGGGCCGCCGGGTCGATGCCGCTCCCGACCACGGCGAACAGGGCCAGGGTCGCGATGGCCACCAGGTTGTTCCAGACCGGGGCCCACGCACCGGGTCGGAAGATCCCGTTGTAGTTGAGCACGGCGAGCATGACCGAGAAGACGCCGTAGAAGAAGATCTGCGGCAGCAGCAGGAAGGCGAACGCCGTGGCGAGGTCCGTGTTGACCTCACCGTCCCCGAGGTTGAGTTCGGTGAGCAGGGGCGCACAGGCCACCGCCACCACCGTGGCGACCAGCGCCAACAGGGAGGTGGCCGTGAGCAGGCGCCGGATGAACGAGACCCCCCCGTCCGGATCCTCCTGGGCCGCCCTGGCGAGCAGGGGCATGAACATGGCGGTGAGGACCGACCCCAGGACGAGCTCGGTGATCATGTTGGGCAGCGTGTTGGCGGTGTTGAACGCCGAGGCCACGGCGGGGCCGAGAATGGTGAGGATGAGGATCATCCGGACGAAACCGGTGATCCGGCTGGCGAGGTTGGCCACGGCCATCGACCCCGTGGACCGCATCACCGAGGCGTCGGACGAGTCCCGCGTGGTGGTGCCGGTCCCCCCGCCCCGGGTCGCCGGGCCCGGTGGGATCGGGACCACGGGGTCGACGGGTACCGAGTCGGGCGCGAACGAGTCGGCGACCGGTGGCGGCGAGACGGGGCGTGGCGAGACGCAGCTCCCGGATTCGCGGCGGCGGCCCCGCAGCCCGGGATCCGGTCTACGCAGCCCGGGTTCGGGGGAACCCTGCTCGTCGTTCACGGTCGGTGCCCTTCGTCCGCGGGGTCGAGGATCCCCCGACGGTAGCGCAGGTACCGGCGGCCTCCCAGGACGAGGGCGAGTGCGGCCGCGGCGATCGCGAAGCCCTGCGCGACGGGATACCCACCGGACTGGACCGAGAGTTCGACCGGGTCGGACAGTCGCGTCCCGTCCGGCCCGTGGAGGGCGAAGACCACGGTGTGGCGGACCCCGCCCTCGGAGTCGGACTGGGTGGGGACCTGGAGGGTGCGGGAGCCCGCGGCCGGGATCTGGATGAGACCGACCGGGTCGACGGTGATGTCCTCGGGCGCGGTGACGGTCACGTCCACGCGCACGGGGAACGGCAGCGCGTTACGGGTCACCAGCATGAGCGGACTGTTGGGACTCGCCATGGTGAACACGCTGCCCGGGGTCAGGAGATCGACGCGCGCCAGCGAGGCGGTCACCGTCTCCCCGAGCCGCGCCAGGCGGGTCGCGCCGCGGTCCCGGGCGGCAACACCGGTCCCCGTCTCGAAGGTGAGACCGTCCCCGCCGGCGCGTCGACCGGTCTCCGAGATCGCCCGGAGGGCGTCACCCACCAGCGGGTCGAGGTGTGCGGCCGCATCCGCCGAGGTCGGGTCGGAGGTGTCCACCAGCGATCGGAGGGTCCCCGTCCCCGAGAGCGCCCCCGCCAGTCGTCGGACGGTGTCCCCCCCGGGGTCGTCCGCGAAGGGATCGGCGAGTCCGGGGTCCACCGCTCCGGTGGGGTCCTCGGCGAGGCTCCCCTCGGGGATCGTGACGGGACCGGTCAGGCGTTCGGACAGCGGCACCGCACGCATCCGGCCTGTGGAGAGCTGGTCGCCGAGGGTCTCGAGCAGTGAGTTCGCGGACTCCTCGTCGACGCCCCAGACCTGGGGGGGAACCGCGAGGACCCCCTGTCCGGCCACGGCGGTGTCGTCTCCCGCGGCGGCGGAGGAGTTGGTGGCCGAACCGGTGGCGGCGTCGATCACCGGGGCCAGCAGGGCCGCCCGGGCGTCCTGCAGGCGGGCGACCGGGGAGTCGGCGGCGAGCCAGTACCGGGTGGCCGGGTCCGAGTAGCGGGGGTTCTCCGGCATCTCGCCGGTCGCGGCGAGCGAGGCCCCCACGGTGGCCGAGTAGGTGAGCGCCCG
>NZ_JAALEA010000006.1 GCF_014145145.1 Dietzia cercidiphylli | reverse complement strand
ACGGCTGGCGCGGACCCACGGCTGGTGTGCCTCTCGGGCGTTATCCGTCGCGTGGGTTCCGGAGTATCGATGACGGTGGCTCGGACGGGGAACCGTGACTTCTCTTCCGTCACCGTCCTGGCGTCGTCGTCACCGTGCCCTGAGCATGCCGCGCGGACAGGCGCCCCGGCGATGGGGGGATCCCACAAGGAACCCGGGGACTTGCGGGTGGTTCCCGCCATCGCGTCCCGCCGTGTCGGCGGCGCACGATGAGGAGTTGGGGCCGAACGAGGGCGGGTCGGGTGATCGGTCCCGGCGGACGAGTCGGGTGACCGGGTTCAGTGGTCTCGCCGCGCGGAGCGGGCGAAGGAGAAGGCCGCCGCCCCCACCGCGAGCGCGATCGCCCCGACGCCGATGATCGGCCCGGTCGCGCGTTCCAGCGTCGGGAGCAACGGGGTGGGGTTGGAGAAGGTGAGGATCGGCCACCCGCGCTCCAGGGCCTCGCGGCGCAGCGCGCGGTCCGGGTTGATCACCGTCGGATGCCCGACCTCCTCGAGCATCGGGAGGTCGGTGGAGGAGTCGGAGTAGGCGTACGAGGCCTCCAGGTCGTAGCCGTAGCGCCGGGCGAACGCCCGGATCGCCTCGGCTTTGCCCGGTCCCTGGCAGTAGAACTCGATGGACCCGCCGTACCGCCCGTCGGCGTCCCGGTTCATGCGGGTGCCGGCGTAGTGGTCCACGCCGAGCATCCGGGCGATCGGCGCCACGAGTTCCTCACCGGAGGCGGACACGATCACCAGGTCGTGCCCGAGCGCCCGGTGCTCGGCGAGCAGTTCCTGCGCCTCGGCGTACACGGTCGGCGAGACGGTCTCCGTGAGTCCTTCGGTGACGATGCGCTCGACCTTCTCGGGCTCCCACCCCTTGGTGGCCGTGGCCATGGCCTGGCGCACCTTCTGCATCTGGTCGTCGTCGGCGTCGGAGAGGCTGAACGCGAGCTGCGTGTAGGCCAGATCGATCACCGATCGGCGGGACAACAGACCCTCATCGAGGAAGGATTTGTTGAACGCGAACACCGACGAGGTGGCGATGATCGTCTTGTCGAGGTCGAAGAACGCGGCGACCCGGCGAGGTCGGTGCGATGACCGAGGGCCCTGGCGGCGTGGGGCGGACACGGCTCCACGATACGGTTCTTGTGCTCACCGCGCGGATAAGTGATACTGATCACGCTCGTAAGAGCATCCCCCTATAGGTGCTCGATTCGTTCCCCCACGAATCGGGACTTCGAGAAACCGCGGCGTCCCCCTGCCGCGGTTTCTCCCATTTCGGGCGGGGTCCGCGGCCCGGGGTGTCCGGGTCGGGGACCCCGGGTCCCGGCCTCTCCACAGCCCCCGGCCTCTCCACAGCCGCCCCCGGGACACTGCATCGGGCCGGGTCCGCCGACCGGTGGGTGCGCCACGCTGTGCCCGTGACCCAGAGCCCTCGCGCAGCGCACGACACAGTCCCCGACCCTCCCGCGGGCAGGACCGTCGCGGTCGACGTGACCGACCCGGACCTCGACGCCGATGTCCGCGCCGTGCTCGCCGCGTTGGCCCTGGACCCCGT
>NZ_JAALEA010000069.1 GCF_014145145.1 Dietzia cercidiphylli | reverse complement strand
CTCGAGTCCGCGGTGCTGGAACGGCACGGCATCGAGCCCGAGGCCCTGGTGGCGGAGTACGGGCCGGAGGTGCCGCTTCCGCCGTCCGCGCTGGAGATCGAGGAGTACGAGGCGGCCCGCGAGCGCGGTGAGGACGTCACCCCACCCCCGCCGATGCCGTATCTGCGTGCCGAGCAGGAGCGTCGACTCAAGCTGGCCCAGAAAGATCTCGCGACCCTGGGCAAGGTCAATCCGCTGGCGCTGGAGGAGTTCGCCGCCCTCGAGGAGAGATACGCGTTCCTGTCCACCCAGCTCGACGACGTCAAGAAGGCCCGCGCCGACCTCGAGGGGGTGATCGACGACGTGGACGAGAGGATCGAGCAGATCTTCACCGAGGCATGGGTGGACGTCGAGCGCGAGTTCCGCGACGTGTTCTCCGTGCTGTTCCCCGGCGGTGAGGGCCGGTTGATCCTCACCGACCCCACGGACATGCTGGCCACGGGGATCGAGGTCGAGGCCCGGCCGCCGGGAAAGAAGGTCAAGCGCCTGTCGTTGCTGTCCGGTGGCGAGAAATCGCTGACGGCCGTGGCGATGCTGGTGGCGATCTTCAAGGCCAGGCCCAGCCCGTTCTATGTGATGGACGAGGTCGAGGCCGCACTCGACGACACCAACCTGCGCCGCCTCATCGGACTGTTCGAACAACTCCGTGAGACCAGCCAGCTCATCGTGATCACCCACCAGAAGCCCACGATGGACGTCGCCGACGTCCTCTACGGGGTGTCGATGCAGGGCGACGGCATCTCCAAGGTGATCTCCCAGCGCATGCGGTGATCGCGTGCCACCACAGTGCTGATCAGGCACCATGGGGCCATGACTGATCGAGAACTGCACATGGACGCGAGCCTGGCGCGGTCGGCCCGGATCCTGTGTCTGGTCTCCACCGGGGTCATCGCCGCACGGTCGGGGCTCGACCAGCAGAAGATCCGGGACTACGAACGCGGGGTGGGCGACCTCGACGACGCGGAAGTGCAGTCACTCTCCGACGCCCTCACGTATTACGGCGCCCGGTTCATCCCAGAGGACGAGAACGGGGGTGTGGGCGTGCGGCGCAAGTTCACCCGGACGAAGGTCAAGATGATCGACCGGTGGGAGAGCGAGGGCGGCCCGGTCAGGGAGGACGACGTCTAGAGACCGGCGGTCGAGATGGTCGGCGACACTCTCGTCACTCCCTCCGACGGCTCGCAGGCCGCGACCTCGCCGTGCCCGTCACCGCCCCGCTCCGCTTGGGACTGACCCCGGTCACGAGCGCCTGAACACCGCGCGGAGGCGCTCCCGGTTGACCATGCCGATCGCTCGCAGCGGGATCCCCGCCGGGCACACCCTCGAGCACTCGCCGTAGAGGGAGCAGGAGCCGAACTCCTGATCCGCAGCGCGGACCATCTCGCGTGCCCGGGAACCGCGTTCGCGGCTCGCCACCGGCATCAGGGCCAGATGCCCCAGCTTCGCACCCAGGAAGAGATTGGCCGATCCGTTGGGGCAGGCCGCCACGCACGCACCGCAGCCGATGCAGGCCGCCAGATCCAGTGCCGTCTCCGCGTCGTCGTGTCCCTGCGCGGTGAGGTCGGCGTCGGGGGCCGTCCCCGCGGGCAGCGACACATGGGCCCCGGCCTCGGCGATCCCGTCCAGCGCGGAGCGGTCCACCACCAGGTCCCGGATCACGGGGAACACCGCCGCGCGCATCGGTTCGATGCGCAGGGTGTCACCGTCGGAGTAGGCGTCGAGGCGCTGGTGGCACGAGGGGGTGTTCTCGGCCGGGCCGTGCGGGCGCCCGTCGACGGTCACCCCGCACGCACCGCAGATCCCCTCCCGGCAGTCGGAATCGAAGGCCACCGGATCCACCCCGTCGCCGACCAGTCGCTCGTTGAGCGAGTCGAGCAGCTCGAGCAGGCTCATCTCCGGTTCGGCGTCCGGAACGTGGTACTCCACGTAGCCGCCGGTGTCCTCGGGGCCGGCCTGCCTCCACACGCGCAATGTGAGTCTCACGGGGTGGTTCTCGCAGTCGTTCGTCGTGTGGTTCTCATCGGTAGTCCCTCGTGGTGAGCTCGACCGCGGAGAAGTCGAGCGGTTCGGCATGGCGGGTGAAGGAACGTGGGCCGCCCCGGTCGTCGCCGGCGGATCCCCACGCCGAGGCGAAGCGCCAGAGGTCGTCACGGCGCAGCGCCTCGCCGCCCGGGGACTGGTGTTCGTCGCGGAAGTGGGCGCCGCAGGACTCGTCGCGGTCCAGGGCGTCGATGCACATCAGTTCGGCCAGCTCGAGGTAGTCGGCCGTCCGGCCGGCCAGTTCGAGCACCTGGTTGAGGTGCTCACCTGTTCCGGTCACGCGGAGGTCGGACCAGAACCGGGCCCGGAGGTCGCGGATGCGCTCGATCGCGGTGGTGAGCCCCTCGGCGCTGCGGGTGACCCCGCAGCCCGCGTAGAGGATCTCGCCCAGTGCGCGGTGGAAGTGTGCGGGCCCGGTGGTTCCGCCCACCGCGAGGAGCGCCTCGACGCGCGCCCGGGCGCGGCCCACGGCGGTGGTGACCACCTCGTCGTCGTCGTCCGGTGGATCGTCCCCGAGGCGCGCGGCCAGGTGGGCCGGCACCGAGTACGGGAGGGTGAACCAGCCGTCCACGCTGGCGCTGAGCAGCGAGTTGGCGCCGAGCCGGTTGGCGCCGTGGTACGCCCAGCCGCATTCGCCGCCGACGAACAGTCCGGGGATCGAGGTCTGGAGGTCGTAGTCGCTCCAGAGCCCGCCCATGGTGAAGTGACAGGTGGGCGCGATGCGCATCGGGACGGCGTACGGGTCCTCGCCGGTGGCGTGGGAGTACATCTCGAACAGGTTGCCGTACCGTTCGGCGATCTGCTGCCGGCCGTCGCGGGCGAGGGAGTCCCGGAAGTCCAGGTACACCGAGTTCCGGCGGGGCCCCACCCCGCGGCCGTCGCGGATCTCCGCCGTGATCGCCCGTGAGGCCACGTCGCGGGGGACCAGGTTGCCGTAGGCCGGGTAGCGGCGTTCGAGGAAGAAGTCCCGGTCGGAATCGGGGATGTCGCCTGGTGATCGGTCGTCGCCCGGGTGCAGCGGCACCCAGATGCGGCCGTCGTTGCGCAGCGACTCGCTCATGAGGATGGTCTTGGCCTGCCAGGTCGAGTCCTTGGGCAGGGCGGTGGGGTGGAACTGCACGAACGACGGTGAGGCGAACAACGCCCCCCGCTGGTGGGCCCGCCACACGGCCGAGGCGTTGGAGTTCACCGCGAGCGTGGAGTCGTGGAAGACGTTCCCGTAGCCGCCCGTCGCCAGGACCACCGCGTGGGCGGTCTCGGCGCGGAGGTGTCCGGTGACGAGGTCGCGGACCACGACCCCGTGACATCCGGCGTCGTCGACGATCAGATCGAGCATCTCGTGGCGGGTGTGCAACCGCACCGTTCCCGCCCGGATCTGCCGCTGGAGGGCCTGGGTGCCGGCGATCTGGAGCTGCTGACCGGTCTGCCCGCGTGAGTAGTAGGTGCGTGAGACCTGCACTCCGCCGAACGACCGCGTGGACAGCACGCCCCCGTATTCCCTGGCGAACGGCGTGCCGATCCCCGAGAAGTGGTCGATGACGCGAACCGACTCCTCACCGAGCCTGAACGCCTCGGCCTCCCTGCCCCGGAAGTCGCCACCCTTGACCGTGTCGGCGACGAAGCGGTGCAGGGAGTCGCCGTCGACCCGCCTCGCGCGGGCGGCGTTGATCCCGCCCTGGGCCGCCACGGAGTGCGCGCGCCGCGGCGCGTCGTGGTAGGTCAGCGCGGTGACCCGGTACCCCAGCTCGCCGAGC
>NZ_JAALEA010000068.1 GCF_014145145.1 Dietzia cercidiphylli | reverse complement strand
GATGAACGGGTCGCCCGCGATCTGGTCCGAGAACCGGGTGCACCGCGCGCACATCACGCACCGCTCGCGGTCGAGCAGGACCTGCGACGAGATCGCGATGGGCTTGGGGAACGTGCGCTTGACCTCGGTGAACCGGGAGTGGCCGTGGTTGCTGGAGAGTGCCTGGTTCTGGAGTGGACACTCGCCGCCCTTGTCGCAGACTGGGCAGTCCAGCGGGTGGTTGATCAGCAGGAGCTCCATGACCCCGCGCTGGGCCTTGTCCGCGATCTCGGAGGTGAACTGGGTGCGCACCACCATGTCCTCGGTGACCGGGGTGGTGCAGGAGGTCACGGGTTTGGGGGCGCCCTCGACCTCGACGATGCACTGGCGGCACGCGCCGGCCGGCTCGAGCAGCGGATGGTCACAGAACCGCGGGATCTGCACCCCGAGGCGTTCGGCGGCGCGGATCACCAGCGTGCCTGCGGGCACGGAGACCCGGCGACCGTCCACGGTGAGGGTGACCAGATCCTCGTCCCCGTCGGGCGTCAGATCGGCCACGGTGTCGTCGGCGCGCGGGGTGAGCTTGTTGGGCACCGGGTCACCGGTGGCGCTGTCCGAGGGGGCGCTGGCGCGGTCGGGTGCGGGGTCGCCGGTGGTCATCGGGCCACCTCCTCGGTCCGGGCGAAGACGGTCGAGCGGCTGTGGTCGAAGGGACAGCCGTCGGGGATGTGGGCCAGGTACTCGTCCCGGAAGAGCGCGATGGACGACATGATGGGAGCGCCGGCGGCGTCGCCGAGTGCGCAGAACGACTTGCCGACGATGTTGTCCGAGATGTCGAGCAGCCGGTCCAGATCGCTCTCCGTGGCGGTGCCGTCCTCGAGCCTGCGCATGATCTGCACCAGCCAGAACGTGCCCTCGCGGCAGGGTGTGCACTTGCCGCAGGACTCGTGGGCGTAGAACTCCGACCAGCGCAACACGGCCCGCACCACGCAGGTCGTGTCGTCGAAGATCTGCAGCGCCTTGGTGCCGAGCATGGAGCCCTCGGCCGCGCATCCCTCGTAGTCCAGGGGCATGTCCAGCTGGGCGTCGGTGAGGATCGGGGTGGAGGAACCGCCGGGGGTCCAGAACTTGAGGGTGTGCCCCTCCCGGATGCCGCCGGCGTGATCCAGCAGTTCACGCAGGGTGATGCCGAGGGGCGCCTCGTACTGGCCGGGCCGGGCGACGTGGCCGGACAGCGAGTACAGCGTGAAGCCGGGGGACTTCTCCGATCCCATCGAGCGGAACCACTCGGGCCCGTGCTGGAGGATCGACGGGACGCTCGCGATGGACTCGACGTTGTTGACCACGGTGGGACAGGCGTAGAGGCCGGCGACGGCCGGGAACGGGGGACGGAGCCGGGGCTGCCCTCGACGGCCCTCGAGGGAATCGAGGAGCGCGGTCTCCTCACCACAGATGTAGGCGCCGGCGCCCGCGTGGACCACGATGTCCAGGTCGAACCCGCTGCCCAGGATGTCGCGCCCCAGGAACCCGGCCTCGTACGCCTCGGCGACCGCGGTCTGCAGTCGCCTCAGCACCGGTACCACCTCGCCGCGCAGGTAGATGAACGCGTGGGAGGCGCGGATGGCGTACGCCGCGATCACCATGCCCTCGATCAGCACGTGGGGCGTGGCCAGCATGAGGGGCATGTCCTTGCAGGTGCCGGGCTCGGACTCGTCGGCGTTGATCACCAGGTAGTGGGGCTTGGCGGCGGGGTCGCTGGCCTCGGGATCCTCGGGCGCGTCGGGGCCGGGGGCCTGCGGGATGAAGCCCCACTTGCGGCCGGTGGGGAAGCCAGCCCCGCCCCGGCCTCGCAGACCCGCGTCGAGGACGGTGGAGATCACCTCGTCCGGGCCGGTGGCCAGGGCCTGTCGCAGGCCCACGTAACCGTCGTTGGCCAGGTAGGTCTCGAGTGTCCAGCTCTCCGGGGCGTCCCAGTATCGGCTGAGGTACGGCGCGAGCGGCATGTCAGGCCTCCTCGTCGGTGGGAGCGGAGGGCTGGGGCCCCGGCGCGTCGGTCGCCTGCATCCCGGCCGCCCTCGCGGCACGGAGACCGGTCAGGGTGGGCCCACCCGGCGCGCCGTCATTGGCGCCGGGGCGC
>NZ_JAALEA010000067.1 GCF_014145145.1 Dietzia cercidiphylli | reverse complement strand
GCCGCACCCAGACCTTCGCCGGGACCGACCGCCAGGTACGCGGCCTGCTCCTCGACGTCCTGCGCGACGGGGACGGCACCGCCGACCGGGACCGTCTGGCCGCGGTGTGGCCCGACCCGGTCCAGCGCGGCCGCGCACTCGACTCGCTCGTGGCCGACGGGTTGATGGTGCGGACCGGGGACGTGTACTCGTTGCCGGGTTGACCGGCCGGGACCGCGGCACCAAAGCGTAGGCTCACCTACATGGCCGTCGTCAAGATCAATGCCCTGTCCGTGCCGCCCCAGGCCGGTGCCGAGCTCGAGCGTCGCTTCGCCGAGCGCGCCCACACCGTGGAGAACTCCCCCGGTTTCCTCGGCTTTCAGCTGCTGCGCCCCACCGCCGGAGAGGAGCGCTACTTCGTGGTGACCACCTGGCAGGACGAGGCGTCCTTCGCCGCATGGCGCGACGGCGACGCCCGGACCGCCCACGCCGGTCAGCACGGCAAGCCCGTCGCCGAGGGGGCCACCCTCCTCGAGTTCGACGTCGTGATGGACGTCAAGCCCTCCGCCTGACCGGGCCCTCCACCGCCGCCGCGCCTTCATGGACCGGATCTCGGAACAGCCGTTCGCCGTCGCCTTCGGCGCGCTGTTCGTCATCGTGATGCTGCGGGCCAACGCCACCTACTGGCTAGGCCGGGGAGCGCTGAACGGAGGGAGACTGAGCCGGAAGGCCGCCCGCCACCTGGACGGGCGGCACATGCAGCGGGCCCAGCGGCTGTCCGCGCGCTACGGGGTGATCGCGGTTCCGCTGTCCTTCCTCACCGTGGGCGTGCAGACGGCGATCAACTTCACCGCCGGGTTCACGCGCATGCCGCTGACCCGGTACCTGCCGGCGGTCACCGTGGGTGGGCTCATGTGGGCGACGCTCTACTCCACCGTCGGGATGGTCGGCTGGGCCGCGATCGCCACACTCTGGTCCGGGATCACCTCGTAGCCCGGCCGGGCCCGGTCCGCTAGCTCCCGGGCAGCGGCCCGACCACCGGCCCGAGCACGTCCTGGAACCTGTCGTCGACCAGTGCGTCCACGTCGACGGCGGCGATCTGCCCGTCCTCGGTGAAGACGTCGGCGAGTTCCTGCTCGCCGGGCACCGTGTCCGCCAGCGCCACCGGTCGGCGGGTGCTGCGACTCTGCGAGAGTTCGGCGGCCTCGGGGGTCAGCCCCACCGCCTCACCGTAGAACGCGGCCCACCGCGCCGGGTTCTCCGCGCTCCAGGTCCCCGCCTCGGCCAGCCGGACCAGGAGGTCCGCGATCGCCGTCTGGCGGCGCGCGTCCGCGAGGGCGTCGTGGGAGGCGAGCCCGAACCAGAATCCGTTGGACGCCTCCGCCGCGGTCGCGATGGTCCGGGCGTCGGTGGTGGTCTGCGTGATGGCCGTGTACGGATCCCAGATGGCCCAGGCGTCGGCGTCGCCGCGGGAGAACGCGGACCCCGCCTCGGCCGGCTGGAGGAAGACCAGGTCGACGGACTCCGGCGAGACCCCGGCCCTGCGGAGCTGGAGAAGCAGATGCCCGTGGGCGGAGGTCCCCTTGGCCACCAGCACCTTCCGACCCGCCAGATCGGCCACGGTCCGCACGGACGAGTCCCCGGGGACGAGGATCCGGTCCCCCTCCCCGCCGTTGGCGTAGGCGGAGACGATCGACGCCCGCGCCCCGGCGGCCGCGCCGAACACGGGCGGGGTGTTACCGGTGACGGCCACGTCGATCTGACCGGCGTTGAGCGCCTCCACCTGCGGCGGCCCGGAGGTGAACGTGGAGAACTCGACCTCGTACGGCAGGTCGTCGAGCTGTCCCGCCGCGGTGAGCAGGGCCTGGGTGCCGCCCTTCTGGTCGCCCACCCGGAGGACGAGGTCGGACAGGCCCGCGAGGTCGACCCGGTCGGGGACGGGTGCCGCGGCCTCGGAGTCGCGGGTGGCGCACCCGGCGCCGACGAGCAGCACGATCAACGCCAGCGCGAGCAGCGCGACACCGATCGCGGGTCGTCGGTGGATCGGGGAGAGTGTGGTGGTCATATCGAGTAGTCCTCGTCTGTGTGGTCGACGCCCAGCGCGTCGAGTAGGCGGCGGCGGTGGTGGCTCGTCCCGCCCCCGCCGCGGGGTCGGTCGATGGCCTCGGTGTGGCCGACGACGCCGTCGTCCAGGACGAGCACACGGTCGGCCAGGGCCACCGCCTCGTCGACGTCGTGCGTCACCAGCAGGACCCCGAGACCGTGGTGCGCCCACAGCCGCAGCAGGAGGCGGTGCATGGTGCGCCGGGTGAGGGCGTCGAGCGCGCCGAAGGGCTCGTCGAGCAGCAACAGCGACGGCTCGGCGACGAGCGCCCGGGCGAGCGAGGTCCGCTGCGCCTGCCCGCCGGAGAGTTCCCCCGGGTAGGCGCCCTCGCGGCCCCCGAGCCCCACCTCGGCGAGGATCCCGGTGACCCGGTCGGTCTTTTCCCCCCGTCCGACGTCGACCCGGTTGAGGCCGTGCCTGACGTTCTCGGCGACGGTGCGCCAGGGCAGCAGCCGGGAGTCCTGGAACACGACGGCCGGGGGGCCCTCGATGTGGACGCTCCCTCCGTCGAGCTCCCGGTCCAGTCCGGCGAGGATCCGCAGCGCGGTGGATTTGCCGCTACCGCTCCGACCGAGCAGGGCGACGATGTCGCCGCGGGGGATCGTCAGGTCGAGATCGCGGAGAACGACGGTGTCGCCGAAGCTGCGGGTGACATCTCGCAGCGCGCCCGCGGGGGCGAGGGTGGTGGTCATGACTGTGGCTCCTGGGTGGTGGTCGGTGGTCACCGGTAGTGGCGCAGCGCACGGGCCTCGGCGACGCGGACCACCGCGTCCGTGAGGATGCCGAGCAGCGCGTACACGACCAGGCCGACGATGATCACGTCGATCCGGAAGTAGTCGCGGGCGTTCATGATGAGGTAGCCGATGCCGTTGGTGGCGTTGAGCTGCTCGGCCACGATGAGCGTCAACCAGGCGATCGCGAGCGACTGCCGCACGCCGACCAGGACCTGGGGCGCGATCGACGGGAGGATCACCTCGGTGAGCCGCTGGCGTCGGCTGAATCCGAAGACCGTCGCCATGTCCTGCAGCCTGGGATCCACCTGCCGCAGGCCCGAGGCCGTGTTGAGGTAGATCGGGAAGACCACACCGAGTGCGATGAGCAGCACCTTCGGGGTCTCACCGATGCCGAACCACAGGATGAACAGCGGTATCAGCCCGAGGTGCGGCAACGCGCGGAGCATCTGGAGCGGGGGGTCGACGAGGGCGTCCGCGATCCGCGAGGTTCCGACGATCACCCCCAGGACGAGTCCGGCCACGGCCCCCAGGACGAACCCCTGGACCACGCGGACGCTCGAGACGGCCAGCGCGTCGGCGAGCTCACCTGAGGCGATGAGCTCCAGTGCGGAGGAGGCGATGAGCTGCGGGGCGGGAAGGATCCGCTCCGGCAGGATGCCGGTGGCTCCGGCGATCTGCCAGATGAGGATCAGTACGACGGGGCTGAGCCAGCGCAGCCAGGTGGTCCGGCGGCGGGGCCGGCGGCGGCCGACAGTGCCGCGCCCGGGAGCCGGCGTCTCCGCGGTGGGGCCGGCGGCCACCTCACGCGGGCCCGTCGGCGTGGAGGCGAGAACGGTGGTCATGGTGAGGTCTCCTCGTCTCGTCACCCGCCGACGGTGGCGGGCTGCCCGGGCCAGATGTCGGTCCCGCTGGCATCGGCCGCGGTGGCGTCGGTGGTGGTCGCGTCGGTGGTGGTCGCGCTGGTGGTGGTGGTGGTGGTGGTGGCGGTGGCGGTGGCGAACGGCACGGACACGGTCTCGCGGCGCCGATCAACCGGGGTCCACAACCCACGACGGGCCAGGACGGGCAGGACGCCCTCCCCGAAGGTGTACGTCTCCTCCAGGTGCGGGTACCCGGAGAGGACGAAGTGCGTGAGGCCCAGCTCGGCGTACTCGGCGATCCGGTCGGCGACCTCCTCGTGGGAGCCCACGAGCGCGGTCCCCGCGCCCCCGCGGACCAGGCCGACACCGGCCCACAGGTTCGGCGAGACCTCGAGCGACCCGGTCCGGCCGCCGTGCAGGTCGAGCATCCGGCGCTGGCCCTCCGATTCGCTGGCGGCCAGCGAGGCCTGCACCCGTGCCACGTCCGCGGGGTCGATCCCCGCCAGGAGCCGATCGGCCTCGGCCCACGCCTGCTCCGAGGTGTCCCTGGAGATCACGTGGAGCCGGATCCCGAACGAGGGTGTCCGGCCGTGAACGGCCGCGGCGTCCCGGACCCGGTCCAGCTTCCCGGCGACGGCAGCGGGGGGTTCGCCCCAGGTCAGGTACGTGTCCGCATGGCGGGCGGCGACGCGGATTCCGGCCGCGGAGGAGCCGCCGAAGAAGATCGGCGGCGCCGGGTCCGGTCGACGCGCCAGGACGGAATCGACGACGGCGAGGTGGTCACCGCTGTAGGAGAGCGGGTTCTCCGAATCCCAGAGTCCTCGGACGATCTCGAGGAACTCGTCCGCCCTGGCGTATCGGGCCTCCTTGTCCAGGAAGTCCCCATAGGCGCGTTGCTCGCGGGACTCGCCTCCGGTGACCACGTTGAGGAGCAGGCGGCCACCGGTCTGCCACTGGAAGGTGGTCGCCATCTGCGCGGCGAGGGTGGGACTCATGAGCCCCGGGCGCAGCGCCACGAGGAACTTGATGCTGTCGCTCGACTCGGCGAGCAGAGCGGTGGTGATCATCGCGTCCTCGCACCAGGCGCCGGTGGGAGTGAGGAGGGACTCGAACCCGTTGTGCTCGGCCGCCGCGACGATCTGCCGCAGATACGGCAGGGTCGCCGGACGGTCCCCCGACATCAGCGTGCCGTGCCCACCGGCCACGAGGTTGCGCGAGTCCCCGTAGGTGGGCAGGAACCAGTGGAAGTGCAACCCAGTCTGGTCGGGGTTCGGATGAGTCGGGTCGGTGGCCACGGACGGCTCCTGAGGTGTCTCGGGTCGGAGTGCGGACCGACACATCGTGCGGCCGGACGGAGACGGGGGGCCACAATTGCCGTCACCGGGAAGGAAACCAATTACACGAGTAGACCGATCGGTCTATAGGCTGTGGTACCCTCTCCCCCATGACACCCCGATCACCCGCCCCTGACCTGCGTTTGTCCGACGTGAGCTCGGCCAGGGTCATGCGCACGATCCGGTTCCGGGGGCCGGTGACCCGTCCGGAGGTGGCCGCGTCCACGGGCCTGTCGGTGGCGACGGTCAGCCGAGCCACGGCAGCGCTGCTGTCCTCCGGGGTCATCCGCGAGCGACCCGAACTCATGCACGACGGTTCCGTGGGCCGGCCGAGCATCCCCGTGGAGATCGATCCCGCCGGGCCCGTGGTGGTGGCCGTCCACATCGGCCTCAGCCGGTGCGTGGTCGCCATCAGTGATCTCGCCTGCCGGATCCTGTCCGAGTACGCGATCCCCACCCCGGGCCGGGATCCGGAGGTGATCGCGGACGAGCTGTCCGCGATCGCGTTCCGGCTCCTCGACGGCCACCGGGACCGCCGGCTGGTCTGGGGCGGCGTGGCCACGGCCGCGAGGATCACCGCGCCGGGCAGGATCGACCACGACCTGCTGGGGTGGCGGGACGTTCCGGTGGCGGACCTGTTCGCCGATCGAATCGGGGTGCCCTTCTCCGTGGCCCCCCACGTCGAGGCGATGGCCGCGGCGGAGCTGCTCGTGGGGCACGAGTCCCACACGGGCACGACGCTGGTCGTCTACGCGCGGGAGCATCTGGGCTCCGCCCTCGTGATCGACGGCGCCGTGCACCTGCCACGGGCCGGCTCGGCGGAACTCGCCCACCTCCCCGTGGGGCCGACCACCTACCTCGACGACCGCGGCGGTGGCCTCCTGGACGTGGTGGGCGATTCCGGACTGGTCCGGGCTGCGGCCGCCCGCGGGATCACCGTCGGGTCGGTGCCGGAGCTCGCGGCCCGGTCACACGGTGACCCGATGGCCGACGCGATCCTCGTCGAGCGGGCGACCATCCTCGGCCGCCTGGTCGGGTTGGTCTCGGCCATCACTCGGCCGGATTCGGTGGTGCTCTGTGGACAGGCCTTCACGGACCACCCGCGCTACCTGGGACCCCTCCTGCGAGCCTCACGGGAGACCCCTCTCGCCGGCGGGGCACCCGAACTCAGGGTGTCGACGGCGGGCGGGCGGATCCAGCAGCTGGCGGCCATGGCGGTGGCGCTCGACACCATCTCGGCCGACCCCACGAGCGCGCTGCCGTCGAGGCTGCTGTCGGTGTCCTGACCCTTTCCGGTCACCGCGACAGTAATGTTCGACATCCGTAGCGGACCCCCACAGACTTCTCGTATGACCGAACGAAGCCTGTCCACCGCTCACCAGTCCGTCCCGGCGGAGACCCATCGGCGGGCGATGCGTATGCATCCCGCCGGCGTCACGATCATCACCCTCGACGGCGCCGACGGGCCGGTGGGGTTCACCGCGTCATCACCGTCCAGCCTGTCGTCGAGGCCCGCCCTGGTGAGCTTCAACGTCGGGATCTCGTCGTCCAGCCTGGCGGCGGTGCTCGACGCCCGGACCGCGGTGATCCACCTGCTGGGCGAGGCCGACCGATCACTCGCGCTCCGGTTCGCCGGCCCCTCCCACCGCCGGTTCGCCGACCACTCCCTGTGGACCCGGGCCGAGACCGGTGAACCGCTCCTCCACGGCGGGCGGGCGCGACTCCGGGTCGCCCTCGATCGTCTCGTCCCGGCGGGCGACCACGTCCTGGTGGTCGCGCGGCTGCTGGACGCCTGGTTCGACGAGGAGGATCCCGGCGATCCGCTCGTGGTGCTCGACGGCGGCTTCCGTGCGGTGCCCACGGCCCACGAGTGACCACGTCCCACGACTGACCACGACTGACCACGAGGCCGACCGACCACGAGATCGGCCGACGACGAGGCGGCCCCCGCTCGATGAGCGGGGGCCGCCTCGTGTCCGTGCCGCGTGTCCGGCCTAGGTGGTGGCGGGAGCCGCCCCACCGCTACCCGACGGGCCGCCGGGGGCTGCGCCACCGAAGCCGCCCGAGCTGGGCGGGAGCGAGTCGCCCGGGCCGGCCTCACCGGTGGGTGCGACGCTCGCGGTGATCTCCTCACCCTCGCGGGACCCGGCGTCCGGGCGCTGGACCCCGGTGAACGTGAACCGGGCGTCCTCGGTCTTGTCGGACTCGCCGTCCCAGCCCTCGACGTCGACGGTGATGAGCTCGCCGGCCGCGACCTCGCCGAAGAGGATCTTCTCCGACAGCGTGTCCTCGATCTCGCGCTGGATGGTGCGACGCAGCGGCCGCGCACCCAATACCGGATCGAAACCCCTCTTGGCGAGAAGCTCCTTGGCCCGGTCCGTGATCTCGATGGTCATGTCCTTGGCCTTGAGCGCCACGCCGACGCGGCTGACCATGAGGTCGACCATCTCCACGATCTGAGCCTTGGTGAGCTGGTGGAACACCACGATCTCGTCGATGCGGTTGAGGAACTCGGGCCGGAAGTGCTTCTTGAGCTCGTCGTTGACCTTCTGCTTCATCCGCTCGTAGGCGTCCTCGGTGTTGTCGGAGGACTGGAAGCCCATCCCGACCGCCTTGGAGATGTCCCTCGTGCCCAGATTGGAGGTGAAGATCAACACGGTGTTCTTGAAGTCCACCATGCGGCCCTGCCCGTCGGTGAGACGGCCGTCCTCGAGCACCTGCAGCAGCGTGTTGTAGATCTCGGAGTGGGCCTTCTCGATCTCGTCGAACAGGACCACCGAGAACGGCTTGCGCCGGACCTTCTCCGTGAGCTGGCCGCCCTCCTCGTAGCCGACGTACCCGGGAGGTGCGCCGAACAGACGGGACGCGGTGAAGCGGTCGTGGAACTCGCCCATGTCGATCTGGATGAGCGCGTCATCCTCGCCGAACAGGAAGTTCGCCAGCGCCTTGGAGAGCTCCGTCTTACCGACACCGGACGGGCCGGCGAAGATGAACGAACCCGAGGGCCGCTTGGGGTCCTTGAGACCGGCCCGCGTGCGGCGGATGGCCCGGGAGACAGCCTTGATGGCGTCCTCCTGGCCGATGATCCGCTTGTGCAGCTCGTCCTCCATGCGGAGCAGACGCGTGGTCTCCTCCTCGGTGAGCTTGAACACGGGGATCCCGGTCCAGTTGCCCAGGACCTCCGCGATCTGCTCCTCGTCGACCACGGCGGCCACATCCATGTCGCCCGCACGCCACTGCTTCTCGCGCTCCGAGCGCTCGGCGATGAGCTTCTTCTCCGTGTCCCGCAGGCCCGCGGCCTTCTCGAAGTCCTGCGCGTCGATCGCGGACTCCTTCTCACGGCGGGCCTCCGCGATCTTCTCGTCGAACTCCCGCAGGTCCGGCGGAGCGGTCATCCGCTTGATCCGCATGCGGGCGCCGGCCTCGTCGATGAGGTCGATCGCCTTGTCCGGGAGGAAGCGGTCGTTGATGTACCGGTCCGCGAGCTGGGCCGCCGCGGCCAGGGCGGCGTCCGTGATGGTGACGCGGTGGTGGGCCTCGTAGCGGTCCCGCAGACCCTTGAGGATCTCGATGGACAGCTCCACGTTGGGCTCCGGGACCTGGACCGGCTGGAAACGACGCTCGAGCGCCGCGTCCTTCTCGATGTGCTTGCGGTACTCCTCGAGCGTGGTGGCGCCGATGGTCTGCAGCTCACCGCGGGCCAGCTTGGGCTTGAGGATCGACGCGGCGTCGATCGCACCCTCGGCGGCACCCGCGCCGACGAGGGTGTGGATCTCGTCGATGAACAGGATGATGTCGCCGCGCTGGTTGATCTCCTTGAGCACCTTCTTCAGGCGCTCCTCGAAGTCTCCGCGGTAGCGGGAACCGGCCACGAGCGACCCCAGGTCGAGCGAGTAGACCTGCTTGTCCTTGAGGGTCTCGGGGACCTCGTTGTTGACGATGGCCTGGGCCAGGCCCTCGACGACCGCGGTCTTGCCCACGCCGGGCTCGCCGATGAGCACCGGGTTGTTCTTGGTGCGCCGGGAGAGCACCTGCATGATGCGCTCGACCTCCTTGGCGCGGCCGACGACCGGGTCGAGCTTGCCCTCCATGGCGGCCTGCGTGAGGTTGCGACCGAACTGGTCCAGCACCGTCGAGGACGACGGCGTACCGGACTCGCGACCACCGGTGCCGGCGGGGGCGCCCGTGGCCTCGGCCTCCTTGCCCTGGTAGCCCGACAGCAGCTGGATGACCTGCTGGCGGACCCGGGTGAGGTCCGCTCCGAGCTTGACCAGCACCTGGGCGGCGACGCCCTCGCCCTCACGGATGAGGCCGAGCAGGATGTGCTCGGTGCCGATGTAGTTGTGGCCGAGCTGCAGCGCCTCGCGCAGGCTCAGCTCCAGGACCTTCTTGGCCCGCGGCGTGAACGGGATGTGCCCGCTGGGCGCCTGCTGGCCCTGGCCGATGATCTCCTCGACCTGACTCCGCACCGCTTCCAGCGAGATCCCCAGGGACTCGAGTGCCTTGGCGGCCACTCCCTCGCCCTCGTGGATGAGACCCAGCAGGATGTGCTCGGTGCCGATGTAGTTGTGGTTGAGCATCCGGGCCTCTTCCTGGGCCAGGACGACGACGCGACGCGCGCGGTCGGTAAACCGTTCGAACATCGTGCTACCTCACATTCCTCGGGTTCCGTCCACTCTAGTGGCCGTGCTTGACGCGCTGCACCGCAGGAGCGGGAGCGGGTCCGTCACCAGGGTTCAACGCGGCAGGTCGGGGATCCATTGCAGATCCGTGTACGCCGACAGCGAACGCCGCCGATCCGTGCGCCGGGGGACGGACTTCCGTCGTCGGCGCCTAGGGTCGTGGACATGACACGGGTGGACGGAGCGGGGACGTGACCCCCTTCGATCTGGACCGGATCGGCCACGGACTGCCCTTCGCCGCCGCGCTGCCCGCCCTCCGGGACGCCCTCGCCACCAGGGGGACCGCGGTCGTCCAGGCCCCGCCCGGCACCGGGAAGACGACCCTCGCCCCACCGGCGGTCGCCTCGGCGGACGGGATCGCGG
>NZ_JAALEA010000066.1 GCF_014145145.1 Dietzia cercidiphylli | reverse complement strand
CCACGGCATGTTCGGGGTGCGCGGCTCCGGGGACACCTCCGGGTTCGGCGGGCTCGTGCGCCCCGTCGACATGCCGGGCGGTACCCGGCCGCCCGACGGGGGGGACGACGACGAGGTGGTCGCCGCGCTCGCCGCCGCACTGGCATCGCGGGGCGGAACGACCTTCGACGAGGCGGTGGAGAGCGTGGTGGTGCACGGAGGGCAGCTGACCCTGCACGTCCGGCGCCGACATCTGCCGGTGGTCGCGCTGACGCTCCGGGACGACCCCACTCTCCGCTTCGAGATGTCACTCGGGGCGAGCGGGGTCCACTACCCCGAGGCCGCGGGCCACGAACTCCACGTGGTCTACCCGCTCCAGTCGATCACCCACAACCGCCGGCTGCTCCTGGAGGTGTCGGCCCCCGACTCCGACCCGCACATCCCGACCCTGACCAGGATCTACCCGACCACCGACTGGCACGAGCGGGAGACCTACGACTTCTTCGGCGTCCACTTCGACGGACACCCCTCGCTCACCCGTATCCAGATGCCGGACGACTGGGAGGGCCACCCGCAGCGCAAGGACTATCCGCTCGGCGGTATCCCCGTGCAGTACAAGGGCGCGACCATCCCGCCCCCGGACCAGCGGAGGGCCTACAGCTGATGGCCGACAGAACCGACTCGGACACCGTCCTCACCGCGACCGGGCAGGACTGGGAGGCGATCAGCGACGCGGCACGGAACGCCGACGACGACCGCATCGTCGTCAACATGGGCCCCCAGCACCCGTCCACGCACGGGGTGCTGCGGCTCATCCTCGAGATCGAGGGCGAGACCGTCACCCGCGCGAGCTGCGGCATCGGCTACCTCCACACCGGCATCGAGAAGAACCTCGAGTACCGCTACTGGACCCAGGGCGTCACCTTCGTCACCCGGATGGACTACCTCTCGCCGTTCTTCAACGAGGTCGCCTACTGCCTCGGGGTGGAGCGGTTGCTCGGGATCACCGACCAGATCCCGGAGCGGGCGTCGGTCATCCGGGTGATGCTCATGGAGCTCAACCGGATCTCCTCGCACATGGTCGCGCTCGCCACCGGCGCCCTGGAGCTCGGCGCCAGTACCCCCATGCTGTTCGGGTTCCGCGAGCGGGAGATGGTCCTGGACGTCTTCGAGATCATCACCGGACTGCGGATGAACCACGCCTATGTCCGGCCCGGCGGGGTGGTCCAGGACCTACCGGACGAGGCCGTGCCCAAGGTCCGCGAGCTACTGGAGGTGATGCCCGGTCGCATCCGCGAGATGGAGCTCCTCTTGCGCCAGAACCCGATCTGGAAGATGCGGCTCGAGGGCGTGGGCTACCTCGACCTCACCGGATGCATCGCCCTCGGGGTGACCGGACCGGTGCTGCGGGCCAGCGGGCTACCCCACGACGTGCGCCGGACCGATCCGTACTGCGGGTACGAGACCTACGAGTTCGACGTGGTGACCGGGTCGGGCAGCGACTGCTACGACCGGTTCGTCATCCGGGTGGACGAGATGAAGGAGTCGCTGAGGATCGTCGAACAGTGCCTGGACCGGCTCGAGCCCGGCCCCGTGATGGTCGACGACCCCAAGATCGCGTGGCCCGCCCAGCTCAAGGTCGGCCCCGACGGCCTGGGCAACTCCGCCGAGCACGTCCGCCACATCATGGACAGCTCGATGGAGGCCCTGATACATCACTTCAAGCTGGTCACCGAGGGGTTCGCGGTGCCCCCGGGTCAGGTGTACGTGCCGGTCGAGTCGCCCCGCGGCGAGCTGGGAGTGCACATGGTCTCGGACGGCGGCACCCGCCCGTACCGAGTCCACTACCGCGATCCGTCGTTCACCAACCTGCAGGCTGTGGCCGCGATGTGCGAGGGCGGGATGCTCGCCGACGTGATCGCCGCCGTCGCCAGCATCGACCCGGTGATGGGGGGTGTCGACCGATGAGCGGCGAGCCGGTCTTCCTCCAGTTCGGTCAGAAGCCCGACGAGACGGGCGCGATCGTCCGCCCGGGCGCCCGGCGGACGTATCCGGACGAGGTCCTGGAGCGGCTGGCCACCGATGCCGCCGTGATCGTCTCCCGCTACCCGCAGGCCAGGTCGGCGCTGCTCCCGCTGCTGCACCTCGTGCAGGCGGAGGACGGGCACATCACCCCGGCCGGCATCGAGTTCTGCGCCCGGGTGCTCGACCTGACCGCGGCCGAGGTGATGGCGGTGGCGACGTTCTACTCGATGTATCGCCGGACGCCGACGGGCGACTACCTGGTGGGGGTGTGCACCAACACGCTCTGCGCGGTGATGGGCGGCGACGAGATCCTGGCCTCCCTCGCCGAGCACCTGGACCTCGACGGCCCCGGCACCACGGACGACGGCCGGGTGACCCTGGAGCACATCGAGTGCAACGCCGCCTGCGACTACGCCCCGGTGGTCATGGTCAACTGGGAGTTCTTCGACGACCAGACCCCGGCCTCGGCCCGGCGGGTGGTCGACGACCTGCGGGCCGGGCGGCCGGTGACCCCCACCCGTGGTGCCCCGCTGTGCACCTTCCGCGAGACGGCCCGCATCCTCGCGGGCTTCCCCGACCCGCGCCCCGGCGCCAATGACGGCGCG
>NZ_JAALEA010000065.1 GCF_014145145.1 Dietzia cercidiphylli | reverse complement strand
AAGAGACCGCCGGCGACGAGCCCGACGACGACGAGGTGGCGGCCCCCCGTCCCGAGTCCCCCGACTCCGCGAGCGGGACGGCGCCGGACTCCGGGGGAGCGACAGAGGGGGACGGGCACGACTCGGCGGTGGACGGCGCGGCGGTGGACGGCGCGGCGTCAGTCGAAGCCGAGACGGCCGGGGAGAGCCCTGACGAGCGCCCCAAGGCCTCCGACTAGACTGCGACCCGTGCCCGGGAATCCGGCGGGCGGGTGGATCGACGGGCAGGAGCGTAGGACGTGGTCAGTGCCGAGTCCGGAGCACCCTGCCAGGTCGTACTCCTGGCCTCCGGTGCCGGCACGCTCGCGCAGAGCGTCCTGGACTCGTCCGGCGGGGCCGACAGTCCCTACCGGGTCGTCGGCCTGGTCTCCGATCGCCACTGCGAGGCCGTGACCCGCGCCGAGACCGCCGGGCTGCCCACCGCGGTAGTCCGGCCCGCCGACCATCCCGACCGCCCGGCCTGGGACCGTGCGCTGACGGACGCGGTGCGCGGGTTCTCCCCGGACTGGGTCGTCTCCGCGGGTTTCATGCGCATCCTCGGCGAGTCCTTCCTCGGAGAGTTCGCCGGACGCGTGGTCAACACCCATCCGGCCCTGCTGCCGTCCTTCCCCGGCGCCCACGCGGTGCGGGACGCGCTGGACTACGGTGTGACGGTCACGGGATGCACCGTCCACCTGGTCGACGCCGGGGTGGACACGGGCCCGGTGATCGCCCAGTGCGCGGTCGACGTCCTCCCCGACGACACCGAGTCGTCCCTCCACGAACGAATCAAGGTCGTCGAGCGCGAGCTGCTCGTCGACATCCTCGCGGCCGCCGCCCGTGGCCGACTCCACACCGAAGGTCGAAAGGTGCACCTATCGTGACCGACTCCCGCAGGCCCGTCCGCCGTGCGCTCATCAGCGTCTACGACAAGACCGGACTCGAGGATCTCGCGCGGGGTCTGGCGGCCGCCGGCGTCGAGATCGTGTCGACCGGTTCCACCGCCCAGCGCATCGCGGCCGCGGGGGTCGCGGTGACGCCCGTCGAGGACCTGACGGGGTTCCCCGAATGCCTCGAAGGTCGGGTCAAGACCCTGCACCCGCGGGTGCACGCGGGCATCCTGGCCGACTCGCGCAAGCCCGAGCACCTCGAGCAGATCGCCGATCTCGGCGTGCAGCCGTTCGAGCTCGTCGTCGTCAACCTCTATCCCTTCACCGACACCGTCGCCTCCGGCGCGGACTACGACGCGTGCGTGGAGCAGATCGACATCGGTGGTCCGTCCATGGTCCGCGCGGCGGCCAAGAACCACCCGTCGGTCGCGGTGCTGGTGGACCCGGCCGGGTACGGCGAGGCCCTGGACGCGGTGGCCGAGGGCGGATTCCCGCTAGAGGAGCGCCGTCGGCTCGCCGCCGCCGCCTTCCGCCACACCGGTGCCTACGACGTCGCGGTGGCCACCTGGATGACGGAGCAGACCGCGACCCCCGCGGGGGACGGGGACGAGAGCTTTCCGGTGTGGCAGGGGCAGAGTCTCGACCTGGCCGCCACCCTGCGCTACGGAGAGAACCCGCACCAGGGCGCCGCCCTCTACACGGACTCCGCCGCGGCCCCCGGACTCGCTCAGGCCGAGCAGCTGCACGGCAAGGAGATGAGCTACAACAACTACGTCGACGGCGACGCCGCCTGGCGGACCGCCTTCGACCACGCCGAGCCGTGCGTGGCGATCATCAAGCACGCGAACCCGTGCGGCATCGCGATCGACGCCGACATCGCCGCGGCCCACCGCGCCGCCCACGAGTGCGACCCCGTCAGCGCGTTCGGCGGGGTGATCGCCGCCAACCGCGAGGTAACCCTGGAGATGGCCGAGCAGGTGGCCGAGATCTTCACCGAGGTGATCATCGCGCCCTCCTACGCGGACGGTGCCGTGGAGATCCTGCAGCGGAAGAAGAACATCCGGATCCTCGAGGCGAACCCGCCGGCGCAGGGGGAGCTCGAGCGCAAGCAGATCTCCGGGGGCGTGCTGGTGCAGCAGCGCGATTCGTTGGACGCCGACGGCGACGTGACCGCGGGGTGGACCAAGGCGTGCGGCGACGACGCCGACGAGGCGACCCTGCGCGACCTGCTGTTCGCGTGGCGCGCCTGCCGGGCGGTCAAGTCCAACGCCATCCTGCTGGTCCAGTCCGGCGCCACCGTCGGAGTGGGCATGGGCCAGGTCAACCGTGTCGACTCGGCCCGGCTCGCGGTGCAGCGCGCGGGGGAGCGGGTGACCGGGGCCGTGGCGGCGTCGGACGCGTTCTTCCCGTTCGCCGACGGGCTCGAGGTGCTCGCCGAGGCCGGGGTGCGCGCGGTGGTGCAGCCGGGCGGGTCCGTCCGGGACGCAGAGGTGATCGAGGCCGCCGAGAAGGCCGGGATCACGATGTACTTCACCGGCGCCCGGCACTTCTTCCACTGAGTTCGACGGTACCGAGGTCGCAGATGGATCAGCAGGAGGCCGTGGCGCTGACCCCACGAGCCCAGGCCAAGGCCCGCCGCCGCGACGAGATCCTCGTCGCGGCGGCCCGGCTCATGGCACGGCGGGGCTTCCACGCGGTGCGCCTGGACGACATCGGTGCGGAGGTCGGCATCTCGGGTCCGGGCATGTACCGGTACTTCTCCTCCAAGGAGGACGTGCTCGCCGAGATGCTGCTCGACATCTCGCGTCGGCTCCGCGACGGTGGACGCGCCGCGGTGGAGCGGGGCGGGGACCCGGCCGAGGTGCTGGACGCGCTGCTGGGGGTCCACGTGGACTTCGTGGCGACCGAACCGGATCTCATCAGCGTCCAGTTCCGCGACCTCGGCGCCCTCCCGGCCGGCCCCCGGCACGAGGTGCGCAGTCTGCAGCGCGAGTACGCCGAGATGTGGGTCGACGCGCTCGTCCGACTGCGCCCTGAGCTGCCCGCCGTGGACGCGCGGGCCCACGTCCACGCGGTGTTCGGACTGCTCAACTCCAGCCCGCGGCTGCCGTCGATGGCCGAGGCCGAACTGCGGCGTGTCCTCACCGCGATGGCATCGGCGGCTCTGCGGTCGTGAGAGCGCCGAGCAGCCGGGTGCGCTCCTCCCGGTAGCGGGCCACGTTCCCGAGCTTGACGTCCTCGTAGCCGCGCACCAGGTCCGGTAGTTCGGCCAGCGCGAACGCGGCATCCACCCAGGCGGAGTCCTCCCCTCCCGGGCCCGGGTTCCGGCGCCGCAGGTCGGCGGTGAGTCGGTCGACCAGCTCGCGGTACTCGGCCAGGAGTTGGCGTTCGACCCTGCGGACGTGGGCGTACCCGAACACGTCGAGTGGTGTCCCGCGCAGGCGCTTCATCCCCGCCAGTGCCCTGATCGCCGGCATGGCCCCGGGGCCGATCGAGATCTTGCGCTTCATCCCCATCGCCCGCAGCGCCGGCGGATGCAGCTTGAGTCTGGGGACGGCGCCCTCGCCCCACTCCTCGGTGACCTGCGCCGCGAACTCGGGGTCGACGGCCAACCGGGCGACCTCGTACTCGTCCTTGTAGGCCATGAGCTTGTGCAGGTTCCTGGCCACGGCGAGGGTGAGCCGCTCCGGGTGACCGCCGTCCGGCCCCTGCCGCCGGGCCTCGGCCGCGCGCAGGTCCTCGACCCGGCGGACGTAGTCGGCCGCGTAGGCCTCGTTCTGGAAGCCGATCAGCTCGTCGACGCGCAGGGCCACCACGGCGCGGAGGCCGTCGG
>NZ_JAALEA010000064.1 GCF_014145145.1 Dietzia cercidiphylli | reverse complement strand
GCGATCCGCAGATCCCCGTGAATCACCGGGGCTAATGTCTACTCTGACTATTTGGCCCCCATCCGCCAAACCAACGATATGAAGTAACCGACCGTCACCCCCGCAAATTCAACCGCCCTGGCTCGGTCGGAGGGTTTGGGGTTTGCCGCCAAAATGGCGCGAGCAGGTCAGGATGGGGCGAAACGCACGGCCGCGCGATAGCTGACCGCGAGTTTCTGGGCAATGGGTCGTGAGGGCTCACCCCCCGGCCGTGAAAGTGCGAAAGCCACCTTTCGCGGCCCCGCCGGTAACAGCATTGAGCCATGACCACGCGCCCCGCTATCCCACTCCTGCGGGCCGCCCATCCCGTCCCGGCGTTCGCGGTCACCATGCTCACCGTGCTGCTCGCGGCGAGCATGGGTGTGGGCACTCGCACCGCAGTGATCCTGTTTGTCGCGGTGTTCAGCGGTCAGCTCGTCGTGGGATGGACCAACGACCTGGTCGACCGCGAGCGGGACCGCCGCGTCGGCCGCCGCGACAAACCACTCGCGGCCGGGCAGATCTCGGTCGGGCTGGTGCGTTCGACAACCGGTGTCGCGAGTGTGGTCTGTGTTGCGACGTCGCTGCTCTGCGGCCTTGCTGCCGGCCTTCTTCATCTCACTCTGGGGGTCTGCGCCGCCCTGGCTTACAACTTCGCGCTCAAATCCACCGCGTTCTCCTGGCTCCCGTACTCGCTGGCCTTCGGCGCTCTCCCCGCCGTGGTGGGCCTGTCCCGTGACCCGGCCGCTGCGTCGTCGGCGCCCTGCTGGGATTCGCCGCGCACCTGCTCAACGCCATGCCCGACCTCGCCGACGACGCAGCGACCGGGGTCCGGGGACTCCCCCACCGGCTCGCACCCACAACCGTTCCGCTTCTGGCGGCGCTGACCTCGTCGCCGCCACCGTCGTCGCCGTCTTCGGCAGCCGCACTCCCCCGACGGCCGCCCAGTGGGTGCTGTTGGCCGTGGTGCTGGTGTTGGCGGTCGCCACGACCGGCAAAAAGGGAAAGACGCCGTTCTACGCGGTGATCGCCACCGCGGGAGTCAACGTCGTCATGCTCTTGCTCGGCTGACGCCAGGGGCCCGGAGTGAGCCTTCGGCGACCCCGTTGACCGGACTGCATGACCGGGCGGCCGCTCGCGAATAGAGCAGCTGCCGACCTCGTCGTCGATGTCGTCGTTCTATTTGTGGCCGTGGATTTGTCACCCGGGCGCGGCGCTACCCGCCGGCCCTGACCTCGATCAGCTACCACTGCCTCACCGGGTCGGGGGCGTGGGCCCGGCACATCGTGAAGATCGGCTCCGAGTAGGTCTCCCGCAGCCACACCTCGACCGGACCGCGCGGGCCCTCGAGCGTCACCTCGACGTGCTCGTCCCGTTCGACCACGCGCACCGGGGCGAAGGCGTCGATCGCGTCATTGGACACCACCGCGCGGGCATGATGCTGCGTGCGGTCCGGACGAGGGGCGTGAGTTTTGCAGAACGGCGGCCCTGCCGCTTGCGGGCCGCTGCCCGATCCGAATCGTCGGCACTGCCTCGACAACCGCTCGGTCTGCACGACCTGGCAACGACCTGCGTCGTGTGCTGCTGCCGGGACTTGTCTGTCGTCGTCGTCGTGATCGTCGCCGATTAACCACCCTCCCACCTGCACGGTTCCCGCCCAGCGGAATCGTTTGGTGACGCGCACCACACCCGGGTCACAGTGTCCTCATCCCCACCCGGGCGCGCGTGCGGCGCTCCCCGCGGTGACACCCCGGCACGGCGGGACCCCCTCTCGAAAGGACACTCCATGGGCGACATCCGGGCCCTCGGCTACCTCAGAATCGACACCACCGACCTCGACCGCTGGCGCACGCTCGCCCACGACGTGTTGGACCTGGGTGTGGGCGCCGGCGGCAACGACGACACCCTCCACCTGCGCCTGGACGAGCGCGCCCGCCGCATCACCCTGCGCCGCGCGGAGAAGGACAACCTCGCCGCCGTGGGCTGGGAGGTGCGCGACGAGATCGCCCTCGACCGCGTCCGGGCCACCCTCACCGAGCACGGCATCGCCTACCGCGACCTCACCCACGACGAGACGCAGGCCATCAAGGTCGACGGCGCCATCACCCTGGAGGACCCCTGCGGTCAGCGCCTGGAGATCTTCCACGGCGCCGAGCTGGACCACTCGAAGGTCTCCACCAAGTACCGCACCGAGTTCGTCACCGACGAGCTGGGCCTGGGCCACCTCGTGGTCCCCACCACCGACTACGACGCCACCATCGGCTTCTACCGCGACGTGCTGGGCTTCCACACCCGCGGCGCGTTCCCCTTCCCGTTCGCGCCCGGCATGCCGCCGCTGCGCATCCAGTTCATGGGTGTCAACCCCCGCCACCACAGCTTCGCCGTGATGCCCGCCCCGCACATGGGCCCCGGGATCGTCCACATCATGCTCGAGGTGGCCGAGATGGACATGGTCGCCC
>NZ_JAALEA010000063.1 GCF_014145145.1 Dietzia cercidiphylli | reverse complement strand
GGCCGTCCCCCCGGCCGCCGACGGGGGCACCGGGTCCGCGGGGGCGCGGCGGTCGAGCGGGTCGGCGGACACCACGACGACGACAAAGCCCGCCGTTACGTCCGAGCCCGACCTGTTCTCGATGGACTCCGACGCGGCCGCGTCACACCCGGCGGCCGAGGAACTGGTGGTGGACCTCGAGCGGGCGTTGCTCACCGACGCTGTCCGCCGGGACCGCAGGAAGCTCACCCGGCTGCTGGACGTGCGGTGGCGGCAGGTCGACCCGGCGGGCAGGACGTGGACCCGCCGCGAACTCGGTGATGCCGACGTCTCCCCCGGCGGCGTCGAACTCGAGGTCGTGGAGACGCGACGCCTGGCCGATGACGTGGTGCTCCTGCTGTGGCGTGCCTCCGGCCCCCGCGGGGCGTCGTCGGTGCACAGTTCGATCTGGCAGCGCACGGGCGACGACTGGAAGCAGATCTACCAGCAGGGCACCCGCGAGGGCTGAGCCCCCGGCAGCGGGATCAGCGGGTCCGATTAGCCGCGGCGGGGAGCGGTGAACCCGACCGCCTGGTAGACCTGCGAGAGCACCGGCCCGGCCACGGACCTCGCACGATCTGCTCCGTCGGCCAGGATCCGCTCGAGCTCGGCCCTGTCCGACATGTACTCGTCGAACCGACCGCGCAACGGGGTGACGAAGGCCTCGAGGGCATCGGCGGTGTCGGTCTTGAGCGCACCGTACCCTGCCCCCGCAGCCTGGTAATCGGCCACGATGTCCGCCACCGGCCGCCCGGTGAACGCCGACTGGATGGTCAGCAGGTTCGACACACCCGGCTTCATCTCGCGGTCGAAGCGGATGTCACCATCGGAGTCCGTCACCGCGCTGCGGATGCGCTTGGCGGAGACCTTCGGGTCGTCGAGCAGGTTGACGATCCCCTTGGGGTTCTCCCCCGACTTGCTCATCTTGGCCGTGGGGTCCTGCAGGTCGTAGATCTTCGCCGACCCCTCGAGGATCTTGCCCTCGGGCACCACGAAGGTCTTCTTGTAGCGGGAGTTGAACCGCATCGCCAGATCGCGGGTCAGCTCGAGGTGCTGACGCTGGTCCTCCCCCACGGGCACGAGATGCGGGCGATAGAGCAGGATGTCGGCGGCCATGAGCACCGGGTAGGTGAACAGCCCCACCGTGGTCCCGTCCGTGCCCTGCTTGGACGACTTGTCCTTGAACTGCGTCATCCGAGCGGCCTCACCGTAACCGGTGATGCACCCCAGCACCCAGGCCAGTTCGGCATGCTCGGGGACGTGCGACTGCACGAACAACACCGAGCGGGCGGGGTCCACCCCGAGCGCGAGCAGCTGCGCGCACCCGCGGAACACCCGCTCGCGCAGTTCCTTGGGGTCCTGCCTGACGGTGATCGCGTGCAGGTCAGGGATGAAGTAGTACGCGTCGTAGTCGTCCTGCAGGTCCACCCACTGCCGCACGGCGCCCAGGTAGTTGCCGAGATGGTAGGAGTCGGCGGTGGGCTGGATGCCGGACAGGACGCGCTGGCGCGTCGCGGGCGCCCCGGTCGCGGCGGTCGTGGGCGCAGGAGCTGCGGAAGTGGACTGCTCAGACATGGCGCCCATCTTCCCACGGCGCCCCCGGCCCCCCGATCACGCCCTCATCGGCCGGTGGACCGGTCCTGCTCGGGCGGGAACCCGCCCGTCGCCACCGGCCCCCAGTCGTCGATCGTCACCCGGATGAGGCATTTGCCCTGCCGCACCATGGCCTCGCGGTACTCGTCCCAGTCGCTGTGTTCGCCGGCGACGCTGCGGAAGTACTCGACCAGCGGCTCGACGGCACCGGGCAGGTCGACGATCTCGCCGGTGCCGTCCAGGTGGACGTACGGGCCGGTGAAATCGTCGGACAGGACGCACACGCTGACCGCCGGGTCTCGTCGGATGTTCCCGACCTTCGCCCGCTGCGGGTAGGTGGCCACGACGAGCCTGCCCTCAGAGTCGACACCACAGGTCACGGGCGAGCTCTGCAACCCTCCCGAGGACTTCCGCGTGATGAGCACCGCGCGGTGCCGCGGGCGCAGGAACTCCTCGAGTCCGGCTCGGTCAGGACGGTCGGCAGTCGCATACGTCGGCATGGAGCCGAGGTTACGGATGTGCTCGCCGCGCGGCATCCGCGATCGCGGGCCCCTCCGGTGCGGACGCCCTCGTCGTCGTCACTCGTAGACGACGGTGACCGGCGCGTGGTCGGACCACCGCATGTCGTAGGCACTCGCACGGTCCACCCGATCGGCCACGGCACGATCGACCAGGCCGTCGGTCACCACGTGGTAGTCGATGCGCCAGCCCGCGTCGTTGTCGAAGGCCTTGCCCCGTTGGCTCCACCACGAGTACGGGCCGATCTCGTCGGGGCGACGATGGCGCACGATGTCGGTCCACCCGCTGGCGTCGGCGAACAACTCTGACATCCACTCACGCTCGTGGGGCAGGAAGCCGGAGCTCTTGTGGTTCCCCTTGTGGTTCTTCAGGTCCGCCTCGCGGTGGGCGATGTTCCAGTCGCCGCAGATGATCATCTCGTGACCGTCGCGGGCGCCGACCACCTTCGCGCTCTCGGCGAGGTGCTCCCGGAAGCTCGCCATGAAGCGGTCCTTCTCGTCCTGCTTGGGGGTCTCGGCCGTCCCGGAGGGCAGGTAGAGGCTGGCCACGGTGACGGTCTCCCCGTCGACGGCGCCGGGGTACACCGCCTCGATGTAGCGGCCGGACTCGTCGAACTCGGGATCACCGTGCCCGATGCGCACCTCCGCGGGCTCGTGCCGGGACAACAGCGCGACGCCGGCCCGGCCCTTGAGCGAGGAGGCGGAGCCGACGAGGTGCCAGCCGGCGTCGAGGGCCGGAGCGAGCGCCTTACGGGTCTGGCCCTCGTCGGCGCGGACCTCCTGGAGCGCGACCACGTCCGCGCCACTGCCCTCCAGCCAGGGCAGGAATCCGAGGTTGGTCTCCGACCGCTGCTTGACGGCGGCGCGGATCCCGTTGACGTTGACGGTGCTGACGGTGAGGCTCACGCCGATCAGGTTACCGATCGTCCGAAGAGTGACCGTTGACACACCGCGCATACATTCATACATTACGACAATCATTGTATGAATGAAGGAGATCGGGATGCACGGAGCGACGGCAGTGGTCCTCGGCGGGAGCGTGGCGGGCCTGTGTTCGGCCGGCGTGCTGGCGCCGCACTTCGACAGGGTGGTGGTCCTCGAGCGGGACGAGCTTCCGCCCGGCGCCGAGCACCGGCGCGGGGTCCCCCAGAGCAAGCACCCGCACTTCGTCCTCAACGCCGGGCGACGCGCGATCGGCACGATCTTCCCCGGGTTCGAGGAGTCACTCATCGAGGCCGGCGGGATGCTGCTGATGCCCTCGATGGACGCGGCCTACGGCGAGATGGACGGCTGGGGGCCGCGCAAGACCAGCACCATGACGATGATCTACTCCTCCCGCATCCTCATCGAGCGTGTCCTGCGGGAGAAGGTCCGCGACCTGCCGACCATCGAGATCCGCGAGGGCGTGACCGCGTCGGGCCTGTCCACCACCGGAGGCGGGACACCGGCCGGGCGAGTGACCGGGGTGGAGTACCGCGACGCGCACGGCGAGACCCGGATCCTCGAGGCCGATCTCGTGGTGGACGCCCTGGGCCGCGGGTCCTCGGTCCGGGACTGGATCGCGGCCGCCGGCTGGCCGGCCGTCCCCGAGAAGACCCTCGACGCCAAGGTCACCTACACCTCCCGCTGGTACCAACTCCCGGATGCCTCGGAGAGGCCGCCGAACTGGTGGTGGAAGCACCTGGTCCTGACCCCCACCCAGGACACCGGCCCCCATCCGCAGGAGCACGAGTTCCTCTCCAACTTCTTCCCTGTCGAGGGTGACCTCGCGATCTCGTGCATGGGCTCGTGGGGGATCCGGATGCCGCGCACGCCCGAGACGTTCGAGGCCGCCGCCGACCGACTCCGCGCGCCCACCTTCGCCGCCGCCATGCGGGCCGGCACCCCGATCTCGGAGGTGCACCTCACCCGCGCCACGGGCAACAAGTGGCGCCGCTACGACGAGCTGGCACACCCACCGCTGGGCCTGGTGGCCATCGGGGACGCGGCCTGCGCCTTCAATCCGTTCTACGCGCAGGGGATGAGCTCGGCCGCCCGCTCGGCAGTCGTGCTCTCCGACATCCTGGCCGAGCACCGGTCACTCGACTCCTCGTTCACCCGCGCGTTCCTCGACCGGCAGCGCGCGTCGCTGGAAGTGCCGTGGATGCTGGCCATGGCCCGCGACCAGGGATACGACTTCGCCGAGGGCACGGAGGTCGCGCCCGCGTGGCGACGCAGGATCATGTCCCGGGTGTCGTGGCCGGTGTTCAACGCCATCACCGCCGCCGCCCGTGAGGACGACCACGTGGAGCAGACGTTCACCGCGGTGTTCAACCTCGACAAGTCGCTCCGCGACATGATGACGGACCCGCGCTTCGTCTACGGCCTGCTGCGCCACAAGGTCCGCGAGGCGCTCGGCCGCACCCGCGTGCCGGGTGGCTTCGACATCCGCCTCGACCCGCCCGGTACCGACTACTCCGATCCCGCGAACCCCGTCGAACCGGCGGCCTCCGCCGTCCGGTCGGCGACCCGACAGACGAAGGGCTGAGCGATGGCGTACTCCTGTGAACCCGATGCCCGGCAGGTCGCCGATTTCCTCGGCTTCTCCTGCGACGACGCACACCCCGTGGGGGCCGTTCGCTCACCGTTCGCCCTCGAGCACTGGACCATGCCCCTGCTCGAGGTGCTGATCATCGCCGGTGCGGTCTTCGCCCTCGTGCACGCGTGGCGGCGCTGGAGGCGCGACGGCGACCCGGTCAACCTCGGGCTGTGGTTCGCCTCCCTGATCTACCTGGCGGTCATCGAGCCGCCGCTGTACTTCCCCGAGTGGTTCGGTCTGCAGGACTACGTGGGCTTCATCTTCTCCCACAACGTCTTCACCGTGCAGTTCATGTTCGACCGACTGCCGCTGTACATCGTGGCGTTCTACCCGGTGATCTCACAGCTCACCTACGAGCTCGTCCGCGCCCTGGGGATCTTCGCCCGGCGCGGGGCCGCGATCGGGGCGATCGCCACCGCGTTCGCCAGCCAGGTGTTCTACGAGATCTTCGACCAACTCGGGCCCCAGCTCAGGTGGTGGGCGTGGAACCCCGACAACATGATCAACACGCCGATGTTCGCCTCCGTACCGATGAACAGCATGTGGGTGTTCGCCTCGGTGTCCTTCGGCGTCATGGTGTGGCTCGTCGTCACGCTCCTGGGCGGGCCCGGGCGCACCGGAACGCCCATCGGCGGCGGCTCGGTGGCCTGGCGGACCGTCGTCGCGGGGGTGCTCACCCCGGTGCTCATGGTGATCCTGGCCGCGCCCACCAGGGTCGGCGTGGACGCCGAGAGCGAGGGAACCCTCCAACGGACCATCCTCTGGACGTTCCTCGGCATCCTCTGGCTCGTCGGCCTGTGGCTGCTGGCGGACGGGACCCGCCGGACCTGGCGGGGCTCCACGCCACCGGTCGCCTCACCGGCCTTCGTCCGCGTCTACCCTGCCCTCTACGTCGGTGTACACGCGGCGTTCTGGATCGCGGCACTCCCGGCCTTCCTGGGAGCGACGGACGGGGTCACCGCCGGAGGCACCCCGATCGGGAGCGGGTGGTACGCGCTCGCCTGCTTCGCGGTCGCGACCTGGTTCGTCGTCGCGGCGCTCCTGGCGACCCGGTCCCCCTCCGGCGAGGTCGACTCCGCCCCCGGCACCACCGCGGGCACCGGGGATCCGCGGACGCGCGGGGCCGATGTGACACCCTGATCCGATGGCGAGACACGGGTGGGGCGGCCGGCCCCCGGCGGACGAGGAGGAGGCGCGTCAGCGCATCATCGACGCCACCGCCGGCCTGATCGACCGGCACGGGGTCGCCAAGACGACGCTCTCCGACGTCGCGGCCGAGCTCGGCGTGACCCGGCAGACGGTGTACCGACACCTCGGGAGCATCGGCGAGATCGTGAGCGTCGTCGCGGCTCGTGGTGCCGAGGACTTCGTCGACCGGATGGTCTCCCACCTCGAGGGCAGCCGGACCCCGGCGGAGGCCGTGGTCGAGGGCATCCTGTTCTGTCTGCGCACGGTGCCGAGCGACCCACGACTCAACCTGCTGCTGCAACTCGGCGACACCGCCACCTTCAGCCGGGCGGCCACCTCGCCGATGATGCTCGACTACGGCTCGGCGATGCTGCGCCGGTTCCCCGTGGAGTGGGCGGACGCCGGGGTCTCCGACGCCGACCTCGACGGTCTCGCGGAGATGATCATGCGACTGCTCATCTCGCTGTTGGACTCCTCCACGGACGTGCCGCGCCCGGAGGACGAGGTCCGGGCGCTGCTCGACCGGTGGCTCGTGCCGGCGCTCACCCCGTCGTGACCACGTCCCGGTCCGGTCGGGGGGCGGCCAGAACCGCGCCTACGAGGATCGCCAATCCGGCCGCCGCGAGGGCGGCCCCCGCGAGGGCCGGGGAGGTGTAGCCGAAGCCCAGCGCGATCACCACTCCGCCGAGCCACGCCCCCAGGGCGTTGGCGGCGTTGAGCGCCGAGTGATTGAGCGCGGCCGCCAGCGTCTGCCCCCGGCCCGCGTACTGCATCAGCCGGGCCTGCAGTCCGGGCACGAGTGCCGACCCCGTCGCCCCCACGAGGAACAGGCCCACCAGTGCCGTGACCGGATGGTGCGCGGCCACCGTGAACAGGGCCAGGACCACGGTCATGGCCGAGGCGATCGCGACCAACCCGCGGTCGAGGTCCCGGTCCGCGACCACGCCGCCCAGCAGGTTGCCGGTCACCATGCCGAGACCGTAGACGGCCAGCACTGCGGGCATCCAGCCGCGGTCGATCCCCGCGACGTCGACCATCGTCCACTGGATGTAGGTGTAGACGGCGAACATCCCGCCGAACCCCACACCGCCCACGGCCAGGGTCGCCAGGATCTGCGGGCGGGCCAGCGCGGCCAACTCCTCGCGCGCCCTGACCACCACCGCGCCCGACGGTTCGGGGACGACGACGAAGATGGCCGCCACGGTCAGTGCCCCGATCACCCCGACCGCGAGGAAGGCCGCCTGCCACCCGGCGGCCTCCCCGAGCCACGTGGCCGCGGGGACACCGATCACGGTCGCCACCGACAGACCCAGCAGGACCAGCGACACCGCGCGAGCCTGCTTGCCCGGGCCGGCGAGCGAGGCCGCGACCAGCGAGGCCACACCGAAGTAGGCCCCGTGCGGGATGCCGGCGAGGAAGCGCGCGGCCACCAGGATCTCGGCGGAGGGCGCGAAGGCGGCGGCGGTGTTGCCCACGGTGAACAACGCCATGAGCACCAGGAGCAGGGTGCGGCGGCGCCACCGGGAGGTCCACACGGTCAACAGCGGTGCGCCCACGACCACCCCGAGCGCATAGGCGGTGATGACGTGTCCCGCCTGTGGTTCGGTGAGCCCGAAGTCGTCGGCGATCGACCTCAACAGGCCCATCGCCGCGAACTCCGTGACGCCGATGCCGAACCCGCCCAGCGCCAGGGCGAGGATCGCGACCGCCACGCGGCGGGGGGTCGGCGCGGGGCCGGTGGCGGGGCTCGTGGTCACCGGAGCAGGCTACGCCCACCCCTGCGCGGGCCCGCCCTGACAGACCCGATCAGGGGGCGGTGCGCATGAGGCGCCGACCGCCGTAGACCACCAGGAACGCGGTGACGTACATGACGATGCTGTAGACGGCGGCGGCCAGCCCCACCTCCTCGTCGCCGATCACGGTGAAGGCGATGAGCAGGGTCAACGTGGTGTTCTTGATGCCGAACTCGACCGCGATCGCGATCTGTTCGGCGCGGCGCAGCCGGCACACCCAGGCGAGCAGTCCGCCCACCACGATCAGAGCCAGGTTCAGGACGACGACCGCGGGTCCCACGGCCACGACGAGGTCGACGATGCGGTCCCTCTCGCCGAGCACGATGCCCACGATGAGCAGCACCAGGACGACGAGTCCGACGATGCCCACGAAGCGCTCGATGCGGGCGGCCAGGGCGGGCCTCCTCGCGCGGAGGAGCATGCCGAGAAGGACCGGGATGAGGATGACACCCAGGAGGAGCCCGAAGGTCTGGCCGAGCGGGACGGTCACCTCGGCGTCGGAGGCCCCCGGGATGACCCGCGCGCCGATACCGAACCACATCGGCAGCGTGAGGATCACGGCCACGGAGGTCAGGGCGGTGAGGATGACCGACAGCGCGACGTTGCCGCGGGCCAGATAGGTGATGAGGTTGGACGTCGCCCCGCCGGGGGTCGCCGCGACCAGGACGACGCCGAGGGCCAGCATCGCGGGGAGCCCGAAGACCAGGGCCACGACCACGCCCGTCAGCGGCACCAGGACCAGCTGGCCGAACAGTCCGACGATCGTGGCCCACGGCGACCTGGCCTGGACCGCGAAGTCCTCCTTGGTCAGGCTGAGCCCGATGCCGACCATGATGATCGCCAGCGCGACGGGCAGGCCTATGTCGATCAGGGGACTCTGGTCCACGTGGTGCTCCTCGGGTGCTCGCGGGTCGGCGGACGGCGGCCCTCATGTGAGATGGACCACTGTCCGACACCGTAGCCGCTCAGGCGCGGGCCCTCTTGAGGTTCTGGTCCAGGGCGGCGAGGAAATCCTCGGTGGTGAGGTGGTCCTGGTCCTCGCCGACCAGGAGGGCGAGATCCTTGGTCATCTGGCCGCCCTCGACGGTCGAGATGACGACGTCCTCGAGTTGGTGCGCGAACTCGATGACCTCGGGGGTGTTGTCGAGAGTGCCCCGGTGCTCGAGCCCGCGGGTCCAGGCGAAGATCGACGCGATCGGGTTGGTGGAGGTGGGCTCGCCCTGCTGGTGCCGCCGGAAGTGGCGGGTGACCGTCCCGTGCGCGGCCTCGGCCTCGCAGGTCTTCCCGTCCGGAGTGAGCAGGACCGAGGTCATCAGGCCGAGCGAGCCGAAGCCCTGGGCCACCGTGTCGGACTGCACGTCGCCGTCATAGTTCTTGCAGGCCCAGACGTACCCGCCCTCCCACTTGAGCGCGGAGGCGACCATGTCGTCGATGAGTCGGTGCTCGTAGGTCAGGTCGGCGGCGTCGAAATCCGCCTTGAACTCGCGGTCGAAGACGTCCTGGAAGATGTCCTTGAACGCGCCGTCGTAGGCCTTGAGGATCGTGTTCTTGGTCGACAGGTACACCGGGTAACCGTGCTGCAGTCCGTAGTTGAACGACGCGCGTGCGAAGTCCTCGATGGACTCGGTGAAGTTGTACATCCCCATGACCACACCGCCGTCGTCCGGCATCTCGACGATCTCGTGCTCGATCGGCTCGGAACCGTCGGCCGGCGTGTAGGTGATGGTGACAGTGCCCGCTCCGGGCACCCTGAAGTCGGTGGCGCGGTACTGGTCGCCAAAGGCGTGCCGGCCGACGATGATCGGCTTGGTCCAGCCCGGCACCAGGCGGGGGACGGTGGAGATGATGATCGGGGCGCGGAAGATCGTCCCGCCGAGGATGTTGCGGATCGTGCCGTTCGGCGAGCGGTACATCCGCTTGAGACCGAACTCCTCCATGCGGGCCTCGTCCGGCGTGATGGTCGCGCACTTGACCCCCACCCCGTGCTTCTTGATGGCGTTGGCGGCGTCCACGGTGACCTGGTCGTCCGTGGCGTCGCGGTTGGAGATGCCGAGGTCGTAGTACTCGAGGTCCACGTCCAGGTAGGGGTGGATGAGCTCGTCCTTGATGAACTTCCAGATGATGCGGGTCATCTCGTCGCCGTCGAGTTCGACGACCGTCCCCTCGACCTTGATCCTGGCCATCGGACCCTCTCTCCCCGCTCGCCCCTCCGGGGCCCGCGTGTCGGCACCACTGTGACGTACGCCTCATCTTACGGATCCGCCCGGTTCCCGAGAGGCCCCTGCGCGCCGTTACCCCTCGTTGCCGCCGCCGAGCGGCTTAGGCTAACCTCTCCCCAGGTCATGAGTTCCAGCGACAAGCCCCGGCTCGCTGGACGGCAACCCTCCACCGCGGTGGGGTGCCCCGGGAGACGACCTGGCCACCACCCACCCGGGTGACAGGCAAGCGCGGGTCCGCTGTCGTCAAGCGGCCGGACCCTTCTGACGAGAGGAGGGGCTCCGCCCCGATGACGTACGACAACAGCAATCCCGACTGGGCCTTCGAGACCCGCCAGATCCACGCCGGTCAGCCGGTCGACTCCGACACCGGTGCGCGCAACCTGCCGATCTACCAGACCACCTCGTACGTCTTCGCGGACGCCAAGCAGGCCGCGGACCGGTTCGCGCTCGCCGAGATGGGCCCGATCTACACCCGGATCACCAACCCCACGGTCGCCGCCGCGGAGGATCGCATCGCGTCGCTCGAGGGCGGCGTCGCCGGGCTGCTCTTCGCGTCCGGCCAGGCCGCCGAGACCGCGGTCATCCAGGCGATCGCGCAGTCCGGTGGCCACGTGGTGGCCTCCCCCCGCCTCTACGGCGGTACCGACACCCTGCTCCGGCACACGCTGCCCAAGTACGGCATCGAGACCACGTTCGTGGAGAACCCGGACGACCCCGCCTCCTGGCAGGCGGCGGTACGGCCGGACACCAAGCTGTTCTACGGCGAGTCCATCTCGAACCCGCTGAACGACATCCTCGACATCCCGGCGATCGCCGAGGTCGCGCACCGCAACCAGGTTCCGCTCGTCATCGACAACACGGTGGCCACCCCGTACCTCATCCGCCCGCTGGAGCTGGGGGCGGATGTCGTCGTCTCCTCGGCCACCAAGTACCTCGGCGGCCACGGCGCCTCCCTCGGCGGCGTCCTGGTCGACGGCGGGAAGTTCGACTGGCGCGTGCAGCGGGACGGGCAGGACGTGTTCCCGTCCTTCACCACCCCGGATCCCGCGTACCACGGTCTGGTCTACGCCGACCTCGGGGCGCCCGCCCTCGCGCTCAAGGCCCGCGTGACGCTCCTGCGCGACACCGGCGCGGCGGCCTCCCCGTTCAACGCGTGGACCCTGGTCCAGGGCATCGACACCCTGAGCCTGCGCATCGAGCGCCATGTGTCCAACGCGCAGCGGGTGGCCGAGTGGCTCGAGGCGCGCGAGGACGTGGCGGGCGTCCAGTACGCCGGCCTGGCCTCCTCGCCGTACAACGCGCTGCAGAAGAAGCTGTCCCCCAAGGGTGCGGGCGCGATCGTCACGTTCGACCTCGCGGTGCCGCAGGGCGCGTCCGAGGAGGACATCACGACGCGGGCGTGGACGTTCATCGACGCGCTCAAGCTGCACTCGTGCCTGGTCAACATCGGCGACGTCCGGTCGCTGGTGTGCCACCCGGCCACCACCACCCATTCCCAGGGCACGCCCGAGGCCAACGCGATCGCCGGGGTCACCACGGCGACCGTCCGTCTGTCGGTGGGCATCGAGGCCGTCGACGACATCATCGGTGACCTCGAGCTCGGTTTCGCCGCGCTCTCCTGACGTCCGCCCGCATGGTCCGCCCCACCGATCCACTCGCGCTGTTGCCCCCGGGCGACGGCACCCTCGGCCGTGTCGCCATCGGCGACCTCACGCTGGTCACGGGTGTCGTCCTCCCGGGGGTGACCCTCGCGGTGCAGCGGTGGGGCCGGATCTCGGAGGACCGGTCCAACATCGTCCTGGTCGAACACGCGCTGACCGGGGACTCCCACGTGGTCGGCTCCGTGGACTCGCTCCACCCGACGCCCGGGTGGTGGAACGGACTCGTCGGGCCCGGGCTGCCGCTGGACACCGACCGCTACTGCGTGCTGTCGGTCAACGTGCTCGGCGGGTGTCGGGGGTCGACGGGCCCCAGTTCACTGCACCCCGACGGCCACTACTGGGGCGCCCGCTTCCCGGCCGTGTCCGTCCGCGACATGGTGGAGGCCGAGCGGGTCCTGGCCGACCTGCTGGGGATCGAGCGGTGGGCCGCGGTGATCGGCGGTTCCATGGGCGGGGCCAGGACCCTCGAGTGGATGGTCACCCATCCGGACCGCGTCCGGGCGGGCTGTGTCCTCGCGGTCGGGGCGCGCGCCTCCGCGGACCAGATCGGGGTGCAGACCGCGCAGATCATGGCCGTGACCTCCGACCCCCACTGGCAGCAGGGCGGGTACCACGGCACCGGCCGCACCCCCGTCGCCGGACTCGGGATCGCCCGTCGCATCGCGCACCTGTCCTACCGGGGAGAGCTGGAACTGGACGAGCGGTTCGCCAACCGTCCGCAACCCGGTGAGGACCCCCGGGGCGAGGACCTGTCGATGTCGGGGCGCTTCGCCGTGCAGTCCTACCTCGACCACCAGGCCGGCAAGCTCGTCTCCCGCTTCGACGCCTGCACCTATGTCCTGCTCACCGACGCACTCAACCGTCACGACGTGGGCCTGGGACGAGGCGGGGTCGAACAGGCCCTGCGCTCCTGTCCCGTTCCCTGTGTGATCGGCGGGGTGACCACCGACCGCCTCTATCCCCTGCGCCAGCAGGAGGAGCTCGCCGCGCTGTTGCCCGGCGCCGATCCACTGGTGGTGATCGACAGCCCGGCGGGTCACGACGGCTTCCTCACCGAGTCCGACGTGGTGGGCCCCATGCTCGCCAGGACGCTCGAACTCGCCGCACAGGGATCCCCCGACCGAACCCGAGGACATGCATGACCGACCGC
>NZ_JAALEA010000062.1 GCF_014145145.1 Dietzia cercidiphylli | reverse complement strand
GCCGGGCGCGGGGTCACTCATCGGCGAGTCCCCAGACGTCCAGCGTGCGGCCGCCGCCCGGCCGCGGCCGCACCTGCCCGCGGACCCTGAACACCTCGGCCAGGAGGGCGGGATCGAGCACCTCCTCGGGCGCACCGGTCGCCACCACCCGGCCCTCGTCGAGGACCACCATCGCGTCGCAGTACTCGGTGGCCATCCGGAGGTCGTGGAGCGTCAGCAGGACCGCCAACCCGCCGGCCGCCAGCTCCCGCAGCAGCGCCAGGACCGAGAGCTGCTGGTGCAGGTCGAGGTGGTTGGTGGGCTCGTCCAGCAGGAGCACCTCCGGCTGCTGCGCCAACGCCCGGGCGATCGACACCCGCTGGCGTTCGCCCCCCGACAGGGCCAGGACGTCGCGGGCCGCCAACCCGGCCAACCCCACACGGTCGAGCACGGTGTCCACCACGTCGGCGTCGTCGGTCCCGAACGGCTCGAACAGCCCGCGTGTCACCGTCCGGCCCAGTCGCACCGACTCCCGGACCGTGATGCCACCCAACGAGACCGGCTCCTGAGTGCTCACGCCCACCGTCCGCGCCAGGGCCCGCCGGCGGAGCGAGGTGATGTCGTCGCCGTCGAGGCGCACCAGTCCGGCGGTCGTGGGCAGGGCCCGGTAGCAGGTGCGCAGCAGGGTCGTCTTGCCACTGCCGTTGGGGCCCACCAGCGCGGTGACCCGGCCGGGTGCGATGGTCAGGTCCACCCCCTCGAGGATCCGGCGACCCCCGAGGTCGGTGGAGACGTCGGCCGCGGTCAGTGTGGTCACGTCGCCGACCTTCCGTAGCGCCGCCACAGCATGATCAGGAACACCGGACCCCCCACGATCCCCGTGACGACGCCCACCGGGAGCTCGGCACCGTCGCTGACGGACCGGGCCGCGATGTCGGCCAGCACCAGGGCCACCGCCCCGAGCACCGCGGCCGTCGGCAGTAACCGGGCCGACGTGCGCCCGGTGACGTACCCGGCGAGGTGCGGGATGAGCAGTCCGATGAACCCGATGGTCCCGGAGACCGCCACCGCCCCCGCGGTGAGCATCGAGACCAGCAGCAACATGAGCAGCCGGAACCGCGGGACGTTCATGCCCATGGCCGTGGCGCCGTCGTCGCCGGTCAGGAGGAGGTCCAGGTGGCGGCTGGACAGCATCACCAGGACGCCCGCGACAGCGAGGATCGAGACCGGGGCCAGGAGCATGGTCCACCCGGCGTCACCGAACCCGCCGGCCAGCCAGCGCATGACGGTGCCCAGTTGGTGGTCGTCGCCCAACACCAACAGCGTGAACGTGTTGAGCGCGCCGAACATCATCGTCAGGGCCGCCCCCACCAGCACGATCGCCGTGGTGTCGTGCGCGCGACGGGCCACCAGGACCACCCCGGCCAGTGGCAGCAGGGCGCCGAGGAAGGCGGCCATCGGGAGCGTGAAGACGCCCCACATCCCGGCACCCACGCCCAGGACGGTCAGGACGACGACGCCGAAGCCGGCCCCGGACGACACCCCCAGCAGGTACGGGTCGGCCAGTGGGTTGCGCGTGACCGCCTGGGCGACGCCTCCCGCCACCGCGAGGGACGCGCCCACCGCCGCCGCCATGAGCGACCTCGGCAGCCGGGACTCGATCACGATCGCCTCGCGGGCCTCGGACCACCACGGGGTGAAGGACCCCGGGGCCACGCGGTGGGCGACGATCGCCCAGACGTCTCCGAGGGGGATGGACACCGACCCCAGAGAGACCCCCACCGCCACGGCCAGGGCGAGAAGCCCCAGCAGCGGAGCGAGGACCAGTCCGAGTGGCCGCCTGCCGCGGCGCGGGCCGGTC
>NZ_JAALEA010000061.1 GCF_014145145.1 Dietzia cercidiphylli | reverse complement strand
GGCTACATCGACCCTGTGACACAGCGGGGACGGCTGGCGGCATCGCGTCCCACATGGGTGTACCCAGTGAATCAAGCGATCCCACCCAAGCTGGCTTCCGGCCGTCCAAGAGTGACGCTTCCGACTCAGTCCGAATCCCGCACGGCACGACCGCATCCCTCAGCTCTGCGTGCTGCGTGACCCGCAGCTTCAGACCTGTAACTGACGTGCAGCCCACCATCTCTTCAGATTGCTCCCCGCTCGAAGGCGGCTAGCTGTACTGACCGGGGACATTGATCAATCGCGTGAAGGGTGGCTGGTTCGCGCAGGCCGTGTGGGGTCGGTGATGGTTGTAGTGGTGCAGCCATGACTCGAGAGCATCGCGTCGTTCTGCCTCTGAGCGGTAGCAGCGGGCGTAAGCCCACCCGTCGGCCATTGTGCGGTGGAAGCGCTCGACCTTCCCGTTCGTCTGGGGTCGATACGGGCGCGTGTACCCCGGTCGGATCGACAACGCCTCGCAGGTATCACGCCACAGATGCGACCGGTAGGCACCGCCGTTGTCGGACAGTACTCGCTCGATCGTTACCCCACGCTCAGCGAACCAGCCGGCAGCTCGATGCAGGACGCCAACGGCAGTGACAGCAGTCTCGTCGTCGTGGACCTCGGTGTACGCGACGCGGGAGTGGTCGTCGATCACGGTGTGGACGTAGGCGTAGCCCAGCTTGGGTCCGCCGTACCGATTGCGTGGCTTATCCGGTGTGCCGACGCGGTTGCGGTCGCCTTGGCGTCGGCCGACATAGCGCCAGCCACCGCCGTCGGGGATGTTCCCCAGCTTCTTCACGTCCACGTGCACCAGCGACCCGGGGTGTGCGTGCTCGTAACGACGGATCGGTTCGCCGGTCGCCCGGTCGACGTGCGATAGCCGATTCAATCGAGCGGCGGTGAGGATGCGGTGGACTGTGGAGGGCGCGATCCCGAGCCTTGCTGATAGTTGAACTGGACCTTCCCGCAACCTAATCCGCAGGTTGATGCACCGTTTCGTGACGGGCGTGCTTGTCTTGTTCGGCGAACTCTTCGGGCGGGAGGACCGGTCGTGCATGGGCTCGCCGGCGCGGTAGCGGTCGACCCAGCGTTTCACGGTCGGCCACGAGACCTGGAAACGCGCGGCGACCTCACTGATCGGCCAGCCCTCCTCGACGACGAGTTGGGCAACCTTCAGACGGTGACGCGGTGTGAGGGCAGCGTTGGGATGGGACATGTCATCTTTCGGTCCGGGACGGCGCCGCAGCACACGCCGCTGTCAGGCCGGATGCTGCACGTGGATGCGCAATGCGTTCGCGGCGAACTGCGCGGCCTCTGGGCTGCCGAAGGTCTGGTGGAAGTCGGGGTTGGTTTCGTAGAGGTCGGCCATGCCTTGCACCATTGCGGCGGATCGTTCGGCATCGCCGGCGTGGGTGGGTGTTCCGGGGATGTCAGCAAACCAGGCCATGTGGTCGGCAGCGTGGGATTGAGCAACTGGTGAGTCGGGCGTCTGCCCGGTTTCGTAGATTTCTGCCCACCGTGTGAGCAGGGCCTGGGCGCTGGTTTGCCAGTCGCGTTGCTGTCCCAGGGACTTGGCATGCCACCAGCGGTTCGACGCGGCGAAGGCCTCGCGCCCCCACCGTCGTACGACCTCGGCCTCGTAGCGGTCGTTGAAGCCTTCGAGCATCACGTCCATGCGTGGTTCACGGCCCTCTCGGCGCATCTGCAGGGTGTGCTCGACCGCGCTGATGCGCCGGTCTATGGCCTCGCGGTCCTCGGCCAGCTGTGTCAGGTGGGCCTGGAGCGCTTCGACCTCGGCGGTGGGCGTCTCGGGGGCGTCGAGGACTGCGGCGATGTCGGCCAGTGGCATACCCGTGTCACGGAGAAGGAGGATGCGTTGCAGGCGAGCGACCGCGTCGGGACCGTAGTAGCGGTAGCCGTTGGCCCCGACGCGGTCGGGCTCGAGCAGCCCGATGCGGTGATAGTGGCGCAGCGTGCGGCCGCTGATGCCTGCGCGTTCAGCGAGCTCGTGCACCGTCCATTCCATCACCGGGCTCCTGTCGTTCGACCTGCTGCTCAGTGTGCCCCGTCTGTGGTCAGGCCCAGCCGTGGCAGCGCAATGCGCAGGATCTCGGACGCGGGAGTGCTGACGTTTTGGGCGGCCGTGGTGCCCGTGGCGTCGAGGTATGCGCGGACAAGCCGAGCACCGGCTGCATAGCCAGCCCCGGTTGGCAGGCCGACAGGCTCGGCACCGAATAGTTGTGCGCTGGAGTCGCCCAGCACCCAGGCTGCGAAGTCTGCCATTCCGGTGACGCCCAGTCCGCTGGCGACCTTCGCCAGGACCTGGTCGTCGGAGCGGGTTTCGTCGCGCACGAAGTGGGTGTAGCCGGCGTCGCCGTACAGTTCGGACGCGAAAACATCCGCGAGCCCTTCAGACACAACGTGCTCGCCAACCATCACCGTCTGTGGATCCCACACGATCCCGCCGGGTGAATAGCGCACGTTGTGGTGTAGTTCGTGGACCGCGATCGCCTCGAGGCGATCGAGGACGCGCGAGGTTGGCCAGACGGTGATGGCTATGTAGCCACTGATCCCGCCAAATCCGGACATCCCTTGCACCTCGTCGACGAAGTGCTGGCTCGTCGGATCCCCCAGGACGAGCAACACGTTCACGTCGGGGATCGTCACACCCGGATCGGCAGACGCCAACGCTTCCACGCCCTCCTCGAGGGCCTTCTCGATGCGGGTCCACGCATCGGCCGCGACAAGAGACTCCAAACCTTCGCGGACCCGCTCGATCGCGGAGTCTGGACGGAAGCCAAAGTTCTGCTGGTGCACGGTGGCCATGTCCACACCGCCGGGAATGAAGTGGTACATCCCCGACATGGGAGCCCACATGTCACGGATGAGGTCGTCGCGATCCTTCGCATCCGCAGTCAGGACTCGGCGCATGCCCGAGGCACTGTCAATCATTGAAATGGTCATGACAAGCAACCGTAAACATTGCCGTTACGACAAGGTCAACTATTTCCTCGATTAATGTCCCCGGTCAGTACAGCTAGCTGATGGCGGCGGCATAGTGAGCGAATAGGACCTCCTGCCGCTGTTCGAGGCCGGCGATTCGCCGGGTTGCACCGAAAGCCTTGTCGATCACCCGGTCGAGAGCGTCATGAGCTCCGACGAGGCTTGGGTCCATCGCGGTGACGTTGTAGTGCTCAGCGAGCGTGCGCTCGGGATATTTCTCGCGGGCCGCGCGAATACCGAGACCAGCCTTGATGACCGCGGTGCGCGTCTGTTCGTCCAAGTCAGGGATCGGGAAGTTATTCCAAGTAATCGTGCTCGAGAGGCTTAGGTCGGACTTCATGCGGCCACCGACGGTCTTCATCCAGGTTATGAACATGGTGGAGCTGGCTATCGCGAAGAGCACCCCACCGTCATCTTCGGCTCCATAGATCTTGTTCGAGATGATGCAATCCGGGTCGAGGAAACCGACTGGTAGGTAACGCCGGTTCACCGAGCTGACCTCAGGGAGCGCGATAAACGTGCTGTCCGAGACGAATCCGAATTGCCGGAACAGGTGGTCGTGCCTGTAGTCCCGTGTGGTTTCAGCTTTCGAATCGCTCCGGAACTTTTTAACCGCGGCGATTCGTCGACGGAGCTCAGCGGAGCGATTGAGGTCCGCGGGGTCGAGACTGGCAAGCCAGAGGCACCACCGCTTCTTCCCATAGAGCATCTGGGTCGTTCCGATATAGGGGCGCAAATATTTGGTGAGGATCGGATCAGCGCGCACCGATTCGACCTGTTCCTCTGTCACGACGAGATTTCCGTCGTCAGTCGGCATCGAGCCCTTAGCGAGCGCGGGTACCCCTGGCGAAAGCGGACGCGAACGTGTGTCAACGAGGACGCTAGCGCCATCGACGAGGTAGGCGTTGATCCCAGTCTTGAGTTTGAGTTTGATCGGGTTTGCATTCGGAGTTTCGTAGTCCCAAAGAGACTGCCGAGCTGCGCGGTCTCTCGTGAAACCAACTATCACGCAGTGAACCACGGCTTTGCCTGGAGCCTCGGAGTCCCAGGCGAAGGTGCGGTGGCCGAACTTGATACGCCATCCCTCAGAGTAGATGGGCTCGAAGAGACGTGGCACTTGATCGCCTTGGGTGATGGAGTTGGTCGTAACGTAGGCGAACTCGCCGGGCCGGCTAGCCAGGAGATGGAGAGTCTTTGCATGCCACCCGGTTACGTAGTCGAGACGTCCAAGTTTCTTCTTTCCACCCCACGCCGCCCTCAAGTCTGAAAGCTGCTCCTTGGTGCGCGTGTGGTCACCTAGGAACGGCGGATTACCGAACACGTATGTTGGTCCCGCTGGCCGGGGCAGAACGGTATCCCAGGCCAGTTGGAGGGCATTAGCGTGGCGGATATGCGCCGTAATCTTGATGGGCAGACGGTTTGGAGCGTCGCCAACGGCGGCAGCGAGTTCGCGGTTCGCCTGGTGGTCGACTAGGAACATTGCTGTTTCCGCAATCTTCGCTGGCCACCAATTGACTTCGAAGCCATGGAACTGGTCGATCGAGAGCTTCTGGTCCAAGCTCACGTCGAACGAGGCCGTGGTGAGCCTCTCGCGCCGCCGCAACTCAACGATGATCCGGGTCTCGACCCGGCGGAGCTCGCGATAAGCCACGACTAAGAAGTTTCCGCACCCACAAGCTGGGTCGACAAACTGCATCGTCGCCAGATCGTCGCGGAACTGTCTCAGCGCCTTCTGCGAGGTCGATTTGTTGGCGATGAGCCGGTCCGCCTGTTCGCGGAGCTGATCGAGCACTAGAGGCTCGAGGACCTTGAGAATGTTGGTCTCTGAAGTGTAGTGCTCCCCATCGACCCTTCGGGCTTCCTTGCTCTTGACGAGCTGGAACATCGCGCCGAAGACGGCGGGTGAGATTCGAGTCCAATGAAAGCGACACGCAGCTAGGAGTGCCTCACGGAACCCTTCGTCGAAGTACTCCGGGACGAGCGTGTCATGGAATACTGAACCATTGACGTAGGGGAATCGGACCATAGATTGCGGAACTCGGCGACGCTGGCCTATTGGTGTATTTAGTACATGAAACAGCGCCGTGAGCTGCGCCCCGAGGTTGTCTGTGGTGGTGTCGTACAGGACGAATCGGTAGAAGAGGTCCTCCTCCCAGAGGCCTGCATCGTCGCCATAGAGGAGGAAGAGCAGTCGCGTCATCCACATCGACGTGCGCTGAACTGCGATGTCTTCGTCCTCTGGGTTCTGCGCGGCGTCATCACTGATACCTGCGTCGGCGTCTTCCCCAAGCATGGCGTTGTACATGTCAGCCATGAGCCTGCTCGCCGCAATGGACGCGTCAACCTCATCTTGCTTGGTGATCGTCTCCCGGCCTGCAAGAAACATCAGCTGGTCGACGTGGTCCGCGATGTCCTCAATGCGTACTTCGACGGTCCAGGCGTCCTCGCCGAGACGGTCGATTCTCAAGTGTTCGAAGTCGGAGACAAGGACATACTTGGGGAACTCATGATCGGCGATGGAACCACCGGCCAAGTAGTCAAGCGCTTGGGCAAAGGCAGCATCGAGATCTCGGCCGAGCGACTTGGCCTCCCCGATAACCACCCCCGACCAGAAGAGGTCGATGTAACCGGCGCCACCAGTGGTAGCGCGCCCGGCGTCTCGCTCAAATAGGTCGATCCGCTCGGGGATGACACCAAAACACTTGAGCAAATCCGACCAATACTGCTGAGCATGCGAGCGCTCGGTCCCAGTGACCGACTCAGCCCTCCAGCCATCGATGCGTTCTCGCCAAAAAGAGGAGAATTGGGTCAACGACCGGCGGATAGAGTCGCGGTCAAGGACAAGGGTGGCGCTAGGAGTCACCCCGTGACCTTACGTTTAAGCGCTGGGACTGACACCCCAGGCCTCAATCCGCCGTAGTCCCTCCCCCAGGCTCAATACCTCGTGATCGGCGCTCTCGCCGAACCACATTCTTCACGGTCCGCCGTGAGATACCCTCCCCATCTGCGATCTGCGTCAGGGTCTTCCCTTGATCGATCATCTCGAGGTACCGAGACGCCCGTTCTCGAGCTGCGGCGCGACGAACGGCATTCGCGGGGTTCTCGTGCAACGCCGATCCGAGCTGATCATCTCCATCGTCGGCAATCGTGGGCCGTTTTCTGAATTCAGAGGGACTTGGAACCACGCCACAACTTTACGGCGACTCACTGAGTATTTGGAGGCTTGGGGGCCACCGGATATT
>NZ_JAALEA010000060.1 GCF_014145145.1 Dietzia cercidiphylli | reverse complement strand
CGGCGCGACGGTCGTCCTGGCCGCCCGCCGACGGGAGCGCCTCGACGCACTCGCCGAGGAGCTCCGCGCGGCCGGCGGAACGGCGTCGACGGTGGCCTGTGACGTCGCGGACCCCGAGGCGTGTGCGGCCATGGTCCGCTCGGCCATGGACTCCCACGGGCGGATCGACGTCCTGGTCAACAACGCCGGCATCGGCACCGCCGTGCCCGCGCTCAAGGAGACCCCGGAGCAGTTCCGGGGCGTGGTGGACGTCAACCTCCACGGCGCCTACTGGGCGGCCAAGGAGTGCGCGACCGTCATGGAGCCCGGCTCGAGCATCGTCAACGTGGCCAGCGTGCTCGGCCTGACCGCAGGATTCGCCCCGCAGGCCGCCTACTCCGCCTCCAAGGCGGCCGTCCTGGGACTGACCCGGGACCTGGCGGCCCAGTGGGGGAGCCGACGGGGCATCCGGGTCAATGCGCTCGCCCCCGGGTACTTCGCCTCGGAGATGACCGACGAGATCCCCGAGACGATGCTCGCCGACATCACCGGACGCACGATCTTCGGTCGGCTCGGTCTGCAACCGGAGCTCGACTCCGCCCTTCTCTTCCTCGCCTCCGACGCCTCGTCGTTCATCACCGGGTCGACCCTCACCGTCGACGGCGGCATGACCCTTCACTAGTCCTCGACCTCACCAGTTCTCGACCCAGGAGACATCACGATGGAATTCGCGCACAGTCAGCGCAGCGTCGAGCTGCAGGAGAACATGTGGGAGTTCATGCGCGAGCATGTGTTCCCCGCCGAGCCGGTGTGGGCCGAGTACCTGCGCACGCACGGTGACCACGAGCACCCGCCCGTCATGGAGGACCTCAAGGCGGAGGCGCGGCGTCGCGGGCTGTGGAACCTCTTCCTGCCGGAGTGGTCCGGCATCTCCAATCTCGAGTTCGCGGCGGTCTCGGAGATCTCCGGTTGGTCGCCGGTGATCGCCCCCGAGGCCATCAACTCGCAGGCGCCCGACACCGGGAACATGGAGACCTTCCACCTGTTCGGGACCGACGAGCAGAAGGCCGCGTACCTCGAGCCGCTCAAGGAGGGCAGGATCCGGTCGGCCTACGCCATGACCGAGCCCGACGTGGCCTCCTCCGATGCGACGAACATCCAGACCGTCATCCGCCGCGAGGGCGACGAGTACGTGATCAACGGCCGCAAGTGGTGGATCACGGGAGTGGCAGACGAGCGCTGCGAGATCTTCATCGTCATGGGCAAGACGGACGAGACCGCCGAGACGCACCGTCAGCAGTCGATGGTCCTGGTCCCGCGCGGTACCCCGGGGCTCACCATCGAGCGCAACCTCCCGCTGTTCGGCTACCAGGACCAGCACGGTCACTGCGAGCTCGTCTTCTCGGACGTCCGGGTGCCAGCGTCGAACCTGCTCGGCGAGGAGGGCGCCGGTTTCGCGATCGCGCAGGCGCGTCTCGGGCCGGGCCGCATCCACCACGCCATGCGCGCCATCGGGATGGCCGAGCGGGCCCTGGCCCTGATGGTCGACCGCGCCAAGTCGCGGCACGCCTTCGGCGGGTACCTGTCCGAGCAGGGCGTGGTGCAGGAGCACATCGCCAACTCCCGCATCGAGATCGACCAGGCACGCCTGCAGGTCCAGCACTGCGCGTGGATGATCGACACCGTCGGCGCCAAGGAGGCCCGGTTCGAGATCTCGGCCATCAAGGTGATCGCGCCGCAGGTCGCGTGCACCGTGATCGACCGGGCGATCGAGGTCTTCGGTGGGGCCGGTGTCTCGGACGACACCCCTCTCGCCTACTTCTACGCCTGGGCGCGGGCCCTGAGGATCGTCGACGGCCCGGACGCCGTGCATCGCCGCACCATCGCGCGTGGCGAGCTCAGGCGCACGCCGCCGTACGTCGGCTGAACGTGATGCGCAACACTGACAAGACCCGGTCGGACGAGACCGGATACTCACCGTTCGAGAGAGGGACACGCACATGGGTGCAGTGATCGTGGAGGCCGTGCGCAGCGCGGTGGGCAAGCGCAAGGGTGGACTGGCCGGGGTGCATCCGGCCGATCTGTCGGGCACGGTGCTGAACGCTCTGGTCGAGCGCGCCGGGGTCGACCCGGGGATCGTGGAGGACGTGATCTGGGGGTGCGTGACCCAGGCCGGCGAGCAGACCGGGGACATCGCGCGTACCGCGGTGCTCTCCGCCGGGTGGCCCGAGACCGTCACCGGCGTGACCATCGACCGCCAGTGCGGTTCCTCGCAGCAGGCGCTGAGCTTCGCCGTCGCGGTGGTCGAATCCGGTTACCACGACGTGGTGGTGGCCGGCGGCGTCGAGTCCATGACCCGTCAGCCGATGGGCAGCTCGATCACCGGCGAGGGCATCCCGTACGGGCAGGACTTCCTGGGCCGCTACGACGGCACCATGCCCAACCAGGGCGTCGGCGCCGAGATGATCGCCGAGCGGTGGGGGCTGTCCCGCACGCAGCTCGACGAGTTCGCCGTGGCCTCGCACGAGAAGGCCGCCGCCGCGCAGGACGCCGGGTTCTTCGCCGGGCACATCGTCCCGGTGACCACCCCGGACGGGGTCTTCGACGCCGACCAGGGCATCCGCCGGGGCAGCACCGTCGAGGGGCTGGCCGGGCTCAAGACCCCGTTCAAGTCCGACGGCGTGATCCACGCCGGCAACGCCTCGCAGATCTCGGACGGATCCGCCGCGATCCTGGTGATGAGCGAGGAGGCCGCCGCCAGGTACGGATGCACGCCGATCGCACGTGTCCACACCGCCACGCTCGCCGGCGACGATCCGGTCATCATGCTCACCGCCCCGATCCCGGCCACGGCCAAGGCTCTCGAGCGCTCCGGGTTGACGATCGACGACATCGGGGTGTTCGAGGTCAACGAGGCCTTCGCCTCGGTGCCGATGGCGTGGCTCGCCGAGACCGGCGCCGACCCGGCCAAGCTCAACCCCAACGGTGGCGCGATCGCCCTCGGCCACCCGCTCGGCGGCTCCGGGGCCCGCATCATGACGGACATGGTCCACCACATGAAGGCGAACGGCATCAGGTACGGCCTGCAGACGATGTGCGAGGGCGGCGGCCAGGCCAACGCCACCATCATCGAACTGCTCTGACGGCCTGGCATCGAACTGCTCTGACGGCCCAGCATCCCCAGCCGGCGTGCATCCGCGCGAGCGGCTGCCCGGTGACTCACAGCCGCCCCCCGCGATGAACTCCGGCCTGCGCATCTGCGCACGCCAGACGCCATCGTCGGGGGCGGCTGCGTTGTGGGCGTACGTGCGCGCGTGCGGATGCCCGGCGAGGGGGGTGTCCCGGCGAGGGGGGGGGCGTCGCGGCGGGGCTGTGCTGCGGCGGG
>NZ_JAALEA010000005.1 GCF_014145145.1 Dietzia cercidiphylli | reverse complement strand
GGGGGGGGGCGGAGAGCCGAGGTGATCTGCCTGCCGGGTGTCGTCCCGGCGCTCAACTGCGGGACCTCCGAAAGGGACGTGCTCGCCTCGACGATGCGCCCACTCGCCCATGTCGACCTCCCGATGATCGGCAGTCCACCATTGCGCATCTGGGTGGACCTTCCGCGGTGGGGCGACGGCTCCACCGGCGAGGGCCCGATCCCCGAGCTGACAAGTAACGTGATCGCCTGGTGGCTCACCGGACCCGCTCCGTCTTAACGCTCACTGTCCGACGTGGACTGCGGTCTTGAGGGCGACGACGACAAGGCCCACGACCGCCGAGAGCGGACCGCCACTTCCCGCCATTCGAACCGACCGGCATAGACCAACTCGTGCGGCGCGACGTAGAGCTGGTCCACGCTATTCACCCACCGCGCCCTCAACTCGTCACAGTGGCCTACAAGGCTGTGACTTGCTGGGGAGCGCCTGTGGATTAAACGCTGAATATTCGCGCTGACCTGCCTTTATGTCATCTGCGGGTAATGGCGCTTAGTGAGTTTCCCGCCCGAGGAGTGTCCTCTCGATGTGCTTCCATAGGTGGCAGTCGAGAGAAAGGCCCCTTCGTGGCGATCAAGTATCTGTTCGCAGATGAGAGTGGCGACCTCCAGTTCCTCCGCAATGGGAAGGCATCCAGGTACTTCGCGGTTGGCACGCTGTGCGCCGACGAAGAACAGGTGTGGGCGCTCCGGACGCGCCTCATGCGGCTCCGGGACGAACTGGCCTGGAAGGCCCAGGGTTTGGATTCGTGTTTCCACGCCTCTCCGGACGCCCAGGTCGTGCGAGACGCGGTGTTCGACGCCTTGGTGGAACTTGAGTTCCGGTTCGACATCACTCTGTTGGAGAAGTCCAAGGCCCAGCCCTCGATCCGCCCAACCGAACCGAAGTTCTACCAGTACGCCTGGTTTTTTCATCTCAGTCGGGCCGCCCCTCAGTTGTTCCACCAGGGCGATTCCATCCAGGTCGTCGCCGCTCAGATGGGAACCAGGAAGACCCGGGCTGCGTTCAGGGGCGCCGTGGACGATGTCATGGCCCAGTGTCTGCCCTTCCGCGCCAAGCGAGTATTGGCATTCTGGCGGGATGAGTCCGACTTCGGTCTCCAGGCTGCGGACTACTGCACCTGGGCGGTCACACGGAAGTGGGAGACCGGCGACGACCGGGCTCACAGACTGATCCGGAGCAAGATCAGGATCGAGAGTGACTACTTCGGGTACGGCACCGAGCACTACTACTGACGCACGAAACCCCAACCAACTAGGGATCATTCCCGAAGCCCAGGGGCTCTTTCGTCGATTGGGGTCGCACTGAAAATGTACCACCGTGTCAAGCAACTTGACAGCCTTAAAGCGTGTCGAGGTCATGACGGGCGGCCCTCCATGCCGGTCTCGCAATCAGCCCGTCGACTGCGGCCTGCTCGGACAACGCCTCGGCCGCGTCCAGAAGCGCAGACCGGGCACTGACGAGCAGATCGCCACTACCCTCTCCAGGACTGTTCATGTGCCCCCATCCATTTGATCAACTCGTTCGCCTCTGCGGGTGCCCGGCCCGGCCCGGTCATGAGGTCCACAGCCACCTGGGCCGGGCGGGCGACCGTGAGCCCTTCCAACGCGGTCATGGCGCGTTCCATGACGACGGGGTAAGTGGGTTCGATCAGCAGCACGTTCGCTCCCGCTTCGGTCGCGCGCAAGCCCCAGTTCGCCGCTGCACGTTCGACGTTTCGGACGTACACCATCGCCGACCTGGCTGGTGCGTAGGCAGCCCACGCTGCTGCTGCGACGGACCCGGTCAGCGCGTAGTCGACGTCCTCTTCCTCGCGCACCGTATCGAGAAGGTCCGACAGGCCCCGGGGAGCGATCCAATGGGACACGGCATTGGACCGGAGTAACTGATAGTCGTCGCTCCATCTGCGCAGAAGAGCTGCCCAGTCGGACACCAGGAATCGCCGGTCAGGCAGCCGCTGCGCAAGTCCCTGATCTTCGAGAAACTGCATCACACGGTATACCGACCCCACCGAGGCCTTGGCGACGTCGGCGAGTTCCCGCACACGCCATGGCCCGGGAAGATCGAGTAGCGCTCTGACTACCTTCGCCGCGGGTTCTCCCTTGAGGGTGCCCCTCGGGCGCCCTGGCCCCCGCCAGGGATCTCTTTCGGCACCACGATCCGAGACGAAGAGTGCGGGAACGGGGGATGAAACCCTCATATTGCCGGTCGCATCGATGTATGAAATGCCAGCCGCGTCGAGCCGCGCACGGTCGGCGGGCGCGAGATAGCGAGTCAAGACCAGGCACCCACTGTCCGGCACCTGGGCCATAGTGTCGCCGCACCTCTTCCGAAGCGCAGGTATGTCGCGAGCTACGACGGCGCTCTTGACGGTGACACAGAATGTTGCGGCACTCCCATCGGGAGCCTCGGCGACCATCAGAGAATCGGCGCCGCCAGATGTCGACGATGTAGCGCCCTGCCTGGTATCGATCTTCCACTCCGGCGGGAGTCTCTCGCGAAGTGCCTGGGACGCGGCATCGACGAGTTCCGCCTCCGAAGGGGGTCTCGAATCTATCGTCTTGCCGTTTATCATGTTCGGATAATAGCGCCGTTCCGCAGCCAACGGAAGCGGACAATTTGCCGAACACCGCCAGCGCGACGCGAGTCAGCCGCCTTCGGGCCACACCACGTCCTGCACCACCTCGTTGCGCCGCAGGAACCACGGCGTGAACGGCGGGTCGAACCGGGCGTACCTGGGCGGCCCGGTGGCGACCAGCCCGGCCCGGGCGATCCCGGCCTCGAGGTCGGCCAGGTGACGTCGATAGGCCGACTCGCTCCACCGTCCGGAGTAGCGCACCGCCGCCGCGACACGGTCGGGCACCTGCTTGACCCGCTCCCGAGGATCGGTGGGCACCGGCGCGGTCGCGGCGGTGAGCGAGGCGGGCAGGACAAAGGCGACCACGTGCTCGCCGCCGTCGGCCTCGGTCTGGACCACGGGCGCGGTCATGGCGACCTTCTCGGAGCCGAAGGCCTCCTGGACGACCGGCGCCGTCATGGCGATGGACGGCGGACTCATTGTGACCGGTGATGCACCGGAACAGCGCGCTGAATGCCTGGTTGCCGGCACTGCTGAACGACCCGCCGACGGACACCTCCGCCGCGGCGTGGGAGGGGTACCGCCGCAGCTCGAACTCCGGGTGATGCTCGAGCACCTCGTAGGGCTGCTGCTCGGTCATGAATCGACGGTACGCGCGCGAGCGGCCAGTGGCGGCGCCGCGCGTCCAGTCACCGGAGACTGCCAGGCGGGCATGCCACTGGGCGACGTGGTGCGGGTGGAAGATCGCGACGACGACGATGACGACGACGACGAGGCCCACCTCCACCCGCCCGACCCGCGGCTGCCGGGTGGCGCGGAACCGGCCGGGTCAGCCCGAGAGTCCGCGGAGCCAGTCGACGATCGCGCCGGCCAGCTCGTCCGGGGCCTCCACCGGCAGCATGTGTCCGGTCTCCGGGATCTCGGTGTAAGACACCCGGGCATTCCGACTGCCGCCCGCTTCGGCCCCGTTCGCCGCTGCCCAGCGTCGCTGCTCCTCGGTGGGCACCACTTGGTCATCCGACGCCCCGACGATCAGCACCGGGACACCCGCCTGCGCGGGGAACTCGCTCCGGTCGGGCCGGGCGCCGATCGCCGCCGAGTGGGCGGCGAACCGCTCGGGCCCGTACACCCGTGCCGCGCGCAGCCGCTCGGCCCGGACCTCAGGATCGTGGCCGCGGTCGCCGTAGTACACCGCCTCCATGCCGTCGAGCGCGATCTCCTCGTACGCCTCCGGACTCAGTCCCGCGGCGCGGTCGGCCCGCGCCTTCGCCGACTCCGTATCCTCAGCACCCACCGGGGCGGTGACCAGCACCAGCCCCGCCAGCAACGACGGGTGCCGCTCGGCCAGATGCATCGCCACCACGCCGCCGAGCGAATGCCCCACCACGACACTGCCCTGCTCGACCTGCTCGGCCACCTCATCAGCGAGCGCGTCGAGGTCGGACCGGGCCGGTAGATCCAGGGCGGTGGCGCTCACCCGCTCCGGCAATACGCGGATCACGGGAGACCACGTCTGGGCGTCGCCGTGAAGGCCTGGGAGAAAGACAATGTTCGTCATGGGAACCGACCCTACTTGCGGCTACCGCGGGCACCCGGAGCTAAGAAAACTCAGGAGGAAACCCGAGAGGACCAACGACGACGTCAACTTCGGTTTCCCTCCCGCCAAGCCCGCCGCCCTGGATGCCCGGGGACGGGGACGGCTACTCCTGGCATGCCTCGGACGTATCGCCGGCGTCGCACGGGTCGACTTCCGGCGCTTCGCTAGTCTCTGGCTCGTCAGGGGGCTCGGCGGGTTCCACTGTCTCCTCGGGCTTTTCCACCGCGGGCGCATTCTGGTTCTCGGGCGGGACGGGGATACCGTTCGGATCGGCACATTCCGACAGGTCTGCCACGTAATGATCTGTCCGCGGGCACCGGTACGGATTCTCGGCCATCTGCTCACTGCGCAGAGCTGCGCACTGCGGGTGGTACCCGTGCGAACCGTCGCTGAACCAGCCACTCTCCGTCCACGCTCCCCCGCCATAGATGCACTCGACGAGCGTCGGCCCTGCAGCTGCGGGAGTGGCCGCGGCCGGCGCCCCCGTCGGCGCAGTCGCCGTCTCCGGCGTCCTTGCGACGGTCGTGGTGTTGGACTTGCTTGTGGTCGTCCGCGTCGACGAACTCGAAGTCCTCTCCGTGCTGGTCGGCTCGTCAGTCGCCGGTTCGCCCCCGCACCCGGCCACCAGGACGAGCGTCGACAACACGGCGCCGACCACATTCAGCCTCGAGGCATGCGAGCGATGTCGGTGGGTAGGTGCACTCAATTGCGGGCCCTTCGTCAGTGCCCGGCTGGGCGGAGCATCCCACCGATCATGCACTGAGCAAACGGCAAATAAGCGAGTTTCCCGGTTCGATGTCAACACTGCTGCACTTCGGACGCCCAGACGTGTCCCACCAGAGCTCGAGCACCGAGCCTGCCCGGCCCCGGCCTCACTCCCCACAGAGACAGAACGGATGCCCCACCGGGTCGAGGTACACCACAAACCGCCCGTCGGGGCTGGGCTGTTGCTCGTGCCGGCGGGCGCCGGCGGCGAGTACGGCCGGCTCGGAGTCGGCGATCGAGTCCACGTAGAAGTCGAGGTGCACCTGCGCGGGACCGGCCCCTCGGGCCAGGTCGGCGCACGGAAGTCGGGGACGGTCTGGCACGCGAGCGTGACCGCGTCCGGCTCGCCCTCCGGCGGCAGCACGTCGACCCAATCCGAGTACTCGGCATCGTCACGAATCCGCCAGCCGAGCATCGCTGCGTAGAACTCGGCGAGCGATCGAGCATTAGGGCAGTCGAGTGCGACGACCACACGCCGCGCGGTGATCCCAGCCATGGCACCACGCTACGACCTGCACTCCAGACGCCTCAAGCATTCATGGGCCGCGGCGCCTCCCGGCGGCCGGAGCTGGGGCGCTCCCCCGGTGCGCTCTGAGAACCGACGACGACGAGGGCCCGCCGCCACTTGAACCGCCCCGCCGCTACCTGCACTGCGCCTGACGCAGGCGGGGATCGCGACCCACATCGTGGAGATGGGCCGCAGCTGGGACACGCCGGGGCCGGACGGCAAAATCTTCTCGGGGATGCTCAATCCGGACAAGCGCTCCACCTGGCTCTCGGACACCACCAGCCAGCCGGTCAGCAACTTCATGGGCTTCGGGATCGACAAGAAGGTGGAGCGCTACGTCGGGGTCCTCGACGCTGAGAAGTTCTCGGGGGTCAAGGTGTACCAGGGCCGCGGTGTGGGTGGCGGATCGCTGGTCAACGGCGGCATGGTGGTCACGCCCAAGCGCAGCCACTTCAAGCACATCCTCCCGAACGTCGATGCGGCCCAGATGTACGGCACCTACTTCCCGCGCGCGAACGCCGCCCTCGGCGTGAACCACATCGACCAGGAGTGGTTCGAGTCGAGCCCCTGGTACCAGTTCGCCCGCGTGGGCCGGAAGACCGCGCACCGCTCCGGGTTCGCCACGACCTTCGTGCCCAACGTCTACGACTTCGACTACATGAAGCGCGAGGCGGCGGGCACCGCGCAGGCCTCCGCGCTGGGCGGCGAGGTGATCTACGGCAACAACGCGGGCAAGAAGTCGCTGGACAAGACCTACCTCGCCCAGGCCGCCGCCACCGGCCGGCTCACCATCTCGCCGCTGCACCGGGTCACGGCAGTCACCCGGGCCACCGGGGGCGGCTACTCGGTGACGATCGAGCAGATCGACGAGCAGGGCGCGGTGATCGCCACCAAGAACGTCACGGCCGACAAGGTGTTCTTCGCCGCCGGCAGCATCGGGACCAGCAAGCTGCTCGTGTCGATGAAGGCGCAGGGCCTCCTGCCCAACCTGTCCAACCAGGTGGGCGAGGGATGGGGCAACAACGGCAACGTCATGGTCGGGCGCGCCAACCACATGGGACGCCACCGGCTCCACGCAGTCGACCATCCCCACCCTCGGTATCGACAACTGGGCCGACCCCACCGCGTCGATCTTCGCCGAGATCGCTCCCCTGCCGGCCGGGCTCGAGACCTACGTGAGCCTGTACCTGGCGATCGCCAACAACCCCGAGCGGGCCCGCTTCCAGTTCAACTCCGCCACCGGCAAGGTCGACCTGACCTGGAGCGTGTCCCAGAACCAGCCGGGCATCGCCATGGCCAAGAGGGTCTTCGACAAGATCAACAAAAAAAGAAGGCACCATCTACCGCACCGACCTGTTCGGTGTGTACAAGACCTGGGGCGACGACTTCACCTACCACCCCCTGGGCGGCTGCCTGCTCGGCAAAGCCACCGACAACCACGGGCGCCTCCACGAGTACCCCGGCCTCTACGTGGTCGACGGCTCCCTCGTCCCGGGCAACGTGGGGGTGAACCCCTTCGTCACCATCACCGCCCTTGCCGAGCGGAACATGGACGCGATCATCGCTGGCGATCTGCAGTAGGTCGCGCTGCCGGCCCCGCGCGCGTCGGGGCGCCGGGCCGGATCCCTCGTGGGGTTCGGCCCGTGCGGCATTGTGGGCCGGCGTCGGGGGCGCCACGCAGGGTGGCGTCGTGCGGCGCCGTGGAGGCCCGACGTCGACAACGTCTACGACGACAACGCCCGCCCCTCCGACCGGGCCCGCCGGGGCGGGGTGGGCGGAACCGGTGGATCAACCGCGCCCGAGACCGGGTGCGTTACCGGCCGGGCTGCTCGGCCACGGCCCGATCTCGTTAGCCGCCACCTGCGCTAGTCGTCCTCCGGTTCACCTCGGCCCGACCCGCGGGTGGGCAGCGTGGTCGAACGCGAGGTGAGAGAACGCCGCGCCTGCTCGGACGCATTGTCGAGTACCACGTTCTCGCCGGTCTCGTGTTCCGTGCCCTTACGAAGCAACCGCTTGCTGAGCCCCTCGGCGGCCTTCCCGGTGACGAGCCTGGCCGACTCGATCGTGTGGCTACCGGCCTGAACCGCGGACTCCAGCCCGTCCGAGCCGGAAGCCACGACCTTGTCCCGGGTTTCGACCGCGGCGTCGCGCCAACGTCGACCTTCGAGTTCGACCTGATCGCCCGCGATGCCGAGGAGCTGCTCGAAGCTGATGCCGTCGTTGTGGACCCTGTTGCGGGAGGAAAGCACCCTGGGTGCGGCCATGGGGTTCAACGGCCCTTCCGGATTTAGAGTGCGTTGATCCGGTTCTGGAGCTGTCCGGAGTGAATGAGCGACCGCAAGATGTAGTGCTTGAGGTTGCGGAAACCTAGGGCGATTCCGCGGAGGTGTTCGAGGCGTCCGTTGATGGCTTCGACGGGGCCGTTGGAGGCGCCGACGTCGAAGTAGGCGAGGATCTCGCGGCGCCGCTTCCATAGCGAGCGGCCGAGCTGGGCGAGCTCGGGCAATTTCTTGGACACGCCGGCGCGGATCGACTTGAGGAGTTTGTACATCGCGATCTTGCCCTCGCGGCGGTTGGTGGCTTCGTAGGCGTAGATGAGCCGCTGGTAGATGCCGTACGTGACTTCGACCGCCACGTGCGCATCGTCGGCGACGAACGCCTTCCATAGCCGGATCCTCTGCTTGTCGGTCAGTAGCTCGGCACCAGTGTTCAACGTCCGGCGGATCCCGTACAGCGGATCTCCCGTGCGGCCCCGGTGCCCGGTAGCGGCCTGCTGCACGCGCTGGCGGCACACGGTCAGCTTGTCCGAAGCGAGGTGGACGACGTGGAACGGATCCATCACCGTCCGAGCTACGGGCACAGCTACGCCGGCGAGCGCGCGGTCTGGCTCGTGCTGGGAGGAGGCGGCCGGCCACGTGAGAGGTCAGCACGCCAACTTCGGACTGGCGGGCTCCGCGACTGCTTGGACTGACGACAGAATCAGACAGCCAATCGCAACGCTAGCGCGCAGTACAACCTTAAAGGGCATTCCAAGACTGCCCAAGCTGACCGAGTGATAATTGGCGAGCGACAGCACAGCCCCAGCACCCTTGAGACATCATAACCGCGACGTTGACTGGAACACGAGTTGCCGCCGCGGCTATGGCGTATTTCGTGGGCAACGCTAGGGCCGCGGTCCACTTCCGTCAACCAATCCTGAGGGCTAGAAATCTGGATTGCCGGCCCGATGCAGACAGCAGCGGACTTGTCAGCCGCGAACCGATGCCGCAGCCCACCGAAGTAGCTTGACGGGCCCCGGATAGACGGAGCCGAAGACGAAGGCTAGTCGGCATGGCGGCTGTCCGGGGTCGTGCTGCGGCTTGCGCGCTAGGCGCAACTAACTGCGAGCCGCATCGCCCTGCACCGTGTCCCGATTAACATGACGACTCGCGATATCCGACGCAATTATTACCATTAGAATAAACCAAACTAGAGGCCGAGTTTGGAGCGTAGCCACAAACTGCAGACTAAGAACAGACAACATCGATAGCGCGGCCCCCTGCTCAAGACTCACCAACCGGGTCGACGCGACGGCCGCCGCGACGATTATGACGACCCATGCTGCCATTGCGGGAATACCAGCAATGACTCCAATAGAAAGGAGAGCATTGTGCGCGCTAAACGGACCCTCGACACCGACGTCGAAATGGGACGCACCCGTACCTGCAACTGGCTCTACGAGTATAACTCGCACAGACTCGGCAAACAGCGGAGTCCGCCCCGAAAGAGAAGCTTCATCCTCGTTCAGGCCAGCGAGAACCGACGGCAGAACAAAGTAACCTATAACGGCAGCGAAAAGAAGCATAGGGGCACTTAGCTGCGAGAACGACTTGTACCTCACCAACCCAAGCGCAGCATATCCGAGAATCAAGACCGCCGAACCGACTAGCGCCTGTGATGAGCCGCTCAATATCAAAAGCCGGACCGATAGAGCAATAACAAAAACAAACCCAAGTCCTTCGACCCGGACGCGTAACCTCCAAGCGGAGGCTACGAGAAACGGCAGACCGATTAATATGCACTCGACCATGCCATTAGGGTTGCCAGAAATTCCTTCGAATCGAATTCCTTGTTCATTGTAGTTCCCAAACACCGTAGACGCAGCTACGAAGAATGCGATGGCGCGGGATAATGCTGAGACGGCAGATTCCAGAGTGCAAGAGGTCCAACAAGCGACAACTACGGCGAGACATACCAAATACGGAAGACCGGCGAGCATCGATCCAGCAAGAAGCATGCGGACCAGAAGAAGCAGCGGCAGGCCACAAAGAGCAACAGCGACCAATGGCGGAAGCGGAAGGAGAGTGCGGCCGCGCACTGAGCCGCTTCTCTGAACGAGCATAACAACGCAGGAGATGACAACCCATCCCATGCCAACTAAGCGCCACGATACGAAGTCACCGGCAGCAAACTCTGCGACAATGCCGAACGTCAGTACAGTCAATGGACTGAAAACCGAAATCGAAAATCCTACCGCGATTGCCGCCAATACCATAATGGGCGTAATTGAACCGTCTAGCGATAGTTTACCAGCGGTTAATATTGCAGCGGAGACGAGCGACAGAACGAACGCCGATAAACCGCTCTCAACATTCTTCACGATAGGTTTCCTATAGCGGCCAGAAAACGCGAGGTGTATTCAGAAACAGTCAACGCTTCGATTATCGGTTCTTTTCTATTTTCCGATGGCGAACCGAGCATGGAGTCGATGGTCCACGCCCATTCATCTACCGAAGTCGCCGCCAACGTTCGCCCATAACTAATGATGTCAGGGGTGCTACCCGCTTCGGAGGCAAGCACTAAGCAGTTGCGAGACTGTGCTTCCAGCACGGTTCGAGGGAGGCTCTCACTAAGCGATGGATGAAGAAGAAGCTCCGCCGTGTCGTACGTCTCCGGAGATACCAAGACACCTACATGCACATACAGTTCTTTGCCAACCGCCTCCGCTTGGGCGACTAAGTGGTCGAAAGCCGCCCCCGCACTCGTATAAACGTCCAGTCGAGTTAGCGCTTTGCACTTAAGAAATGCCTCGATTCCGAAACGCTGGTTTTTTTCGCGTCGGGCGTTACCTACCATAATCGCGCGCCCCAACCTAGTTACCTGACGGGCAGAATCCAAAGGAACTACGTTGACATACCAATCCTGACCCAAGGCACTAGGGATCTCCAGGATCTTATCAGCCGCAATCCCCTGCCTTATTAATTGCCCCGTAGCAGCAGGCGAGTTAGTGAGGAAGGCATCAACCAGCAACGCGGTTCGGCGATCTGCGAACCTGTAGACCGCACCCTTGTTGAAATCTAAACCCGGACGTGGCATTATAAGCGCTGACTTCGAAAGTGCGGACAGTCGCAGCATACGTAGAATTAATGAAACTGGCATGCCGGCTCCAATTACGTAATCCGGCCCGAGTTTGACAGTGACGGAGCATAGATGCACTAAGCCACCATGAACTATGGTGCCCGCGTCCCGTTTACTAATCAATTCGCCGAGATTACTACGATTTCCGTGGCAGCGAACAAAGTGCGCGACTCGATTGCCTCTCGCGACGAGAGTTTCCGCCACGTCCACCATGCGTCGTTCATTGCCGCCAATTTCCCCGGAGTTCCAGGCGAACAGGAAAGTGGTCATTTAGTGATCGCCTTTCGGACTTAGTAGCGAGCGGTGGGCCCGCTCGGGGTCGAGCGTCGGATTGCACATGATTAAGTAGATCGCACGTCAAACACAGTTCGCGCCCGGCGTGCTTAATATCTAGTACATCGAAACGTCCACTGGCTCCAATCCCCGGTAAATATCGACCAAAGCCTCCCAGATCCGCGCAGGGTCGTAGTCTTTAAGAGCCCTGTCCTGCGCGTGCCGCCCCATAGTTAACCTACCCTCGGCATCACTAGCTAACTCGAGAATAGCACCACAAAGGGCGAGAGGGTCGTCCACGTCGATTAGCAGACCAGTAACTCGATCCACCACAGACTCGTTAGCGCCTGTAGCTCGGGTAGTTATCGCGGGAACTCGGGCTGCGGCAGCCTCGAGAATTACGTTGGGGAATCCCTCGCGCCTAGTTGGATGACACAGTATATCCATCGCCGTAAAGGCTGGTAGAGTGTCATCTATCCAACCAGTTGACACCGCGGGGATTGATATATCTTTCAATGCGCTGGCAGACTCAACATCTTCAGCGTCACCCACAACGAGCAGTGCGAACCGGAATTGATCTTGCTTTCCCCGCAGGAGGTTGAGCGCTTCCGATAGGCATTGACTCCCCTTGTCTGAAGTAACTCTACCAATGAAGCCTATGACAAAGGCGTCTCTTTCGATACCTAAACGGGCACGGCATTCTGTACGTGACAGCCGTGATACTCCCTCCGCTATCTGCGCCCCAGGCACTCCATTGCTTGACCCGTCACCGATAACGATAATGGCCTTGTTTGAGAGCTTCGCGCTACGCATTTCTTTCGCTACCCCATGCCCAACCGCAATTACGTGCGTAGACAACGCGCAACACAGTTGCTCGGCCGATTTGAGGAATAATCGCTTCAGCCCACTAGTTGTTTCGTATCTCAGCCCGCGCACTGTATACACTCGCACAGGCACTCTGCACGCTTTTCCGGCGATTAAACCAAGGAGAGCGGCTTTAGGCGTTCCCACGTTCACCACATCTGGCCTGATACGACGGATGACACGAAACCAGGAGTAGAGTGAACGCAAGTCTGCCAACGGAGAGATCTCCCTTTCCATCGGAATTCCGTAAGTCTGAACTTGCTCTCTTCGCCGTGTCTTCTCCAAGAGTCGATCTGGCGCGCTAACCACGTGGACTTCAGCCCCTTGCTGTCTCATGAAAGCAAGCTGCCCACGGAGGAACGACCACGCACTTGATCCAATAGTGGTGCCGTAAAGCACAGTCAGGCCTGCGAGTGGTTTATAACTCACCTAGTATCCTTCTTCCGAGGGCGACGTAGCTAGCGAGATGGACTTGACCTGCACTCGGTCTGGCCGACTGGCTGTTTCTCGTTGCCAACGGCAGTGTTTTCCGCGAACTTTCTGGAGGTCTTGGTGTCTCTTGTGTTTCGAACTAGCCTACCCGTCGTCGCTTCGACGGCTGCTGCGACCGCGCTCGCTGCCCCGCTTGTTTTGAAGGCTCTTGCTCGAGCCCAACTTGTTGATGTGCCAAATTTGCGGTCTTCACATACGGTTCCGACACCGAGAGGGGGCGGCGCTGCTTGCATCATAGGTGCCGCGGTTGGCTTCTCCATCGGCCGCACCGGGCCGTTTGAAACCCATCCTGGGGTAGCGGCAGCCGTGGGCTCCCTCGCCGCACTCGGACTCGCCGACGATAAGTGGGGTCTGCCGGCTACTTTTCGGTTGGCTGCGCAGGCTTCAATTGGCGGCGCTCTCGGTCTCGCGATCGGTGGTAGTACGTCGGCACTTGTAGGGGCTCTAGCCCTGCCGACGATCGTTAACGCCGTCAATTTTATGGACGGCGTAAACGGGATTACTTGCGCGACCGCAGCCGCATGGGGCTTCTCTAGGCTGTTGAAGATGGACCAGTCCAGTGCCGCGCCTTCGGCCATAGCCCTAGGCTCGAGCTTGGGTTTCGCACCGTGGAACGTACCCCGAGCAAAGATGTTTCTAGGGGACGCCGGCAGCTATTACTTCGGTGGCATTGTCGCTGCGACGGCGCTAGCGTCATTCTCTAGGTCCGGCACAAGGGGGCTTTTCGAGTCGTTGTCGCCGCTCGGTTTCTATCTGGTAGATACAGGAACGACTATGGCCAGGCGGGCCTATCGTGGCGAAAAACTCATGGAAGCCCATCGCAGTCACGCCTACCAGCGGCTGGCCGACCGGGAGGGCTGGGAGCACTGGCATGTGGCTGCGCTGGCAGGGGTGGTGGCTCTCACCAGTGGCCTGTCGTCTACGACGATGCTTGGCGCTGCCAGGGCTCTAGTCCCAGCGCTTTGTCTGTCTGCGCTTCCCGACTTACTCCAGTATGCTGAGGAACTCTCGGACATCCGGCCTGAGCGATTGACCTAGAGCTTAAGACCGCTACCCTTAACCCATGCGCATAGCTTTGGTTGGAGCCAACGGGTTCGTAGGGTCCGCAGTTCGAGAGTCGTTGACCGACCGGGGTCATGAAGTTGTGCCAGTCCGCGCGCCCCGGGTTTCGCCACCTAGTGTCCCCGAGAACCCAGCTTCTGAACTAAGAGTAGATGACGGCATGATCGACCTATTCAAAGCAGTCGAAGCTGTGGTGAACTGTGCCGGCAATCCAGACGCCTCCGAGAAGGATCGAGGGGTCCTCCTCGCGGCGAACGCTCTGTCCCCCGCTCTAGTAGCACGAGCCTCGCGATTAGCTGGCGTTGCGCGACTAGTCCACGTCAGTAGCGCGGTCGTCCAAGGCCGACGATCTAGACTAGATGAGACCACCGTAACTGAAGAGTTTTCCGCGTATGCGCACTCGAAAGCGGAGGGGGAGCGTTTAGTCCACAAGGAGTATCCTTCCGCGATAATCTACAGACCCCCAAGCGTTCATGCGGTTAGTCGGCGGGTAACTTCGATGACGACGCGCATTGCAGCCTCTCCCCTGGCGACCGTTGCGGCTCCTGGTAGTCAACACAGCCCACAGGCACTCGTTGAAAACGTTGCTTCTGCGATTGAATTTCTCGCAACAACCGCATCTCCACCTCCGCGCGTCGTCATCCACCCGTGGGAAGGGTTGACAGCGCTGGATCTAATGGAGCTGCTCGGCGGGAAACGCCCTTTTGTAATTCCCCGTGGTCTCGCGCGCACAGTGAGCGGAATTCTTGAGCTGGCAGGTCGAGCTGCCCCCGCCATCGCTCCGAATGCTCGACGTATTGAGATGCTGTGGTTTGGTCAAGACCAAGACGATTCATGGCTCACTGCAGCTGGCTGGTCCCCGCCACTTGGACGAAGTGCTTGGAGAGAGTTAGGGACTTCGATACGCGTGCGCTCCCATTAAGCCGCCGCACGTGCCGGATATAGCCCGTTACCGTTATTGGACCTCCGATAGCCGGGGGTCTGGTCGCGCGAGTGGGCATGGCTTTCTTGCCCTGCCATCGAT